>DASZUZ010000713.1:0-3232 GCA_035547415.1 Bryobacteraceae bacterium
CGCCACCTCGAAACACTTCGTCAGGCATCGGCAAGGCGACTATGGGCAAAGTGCTCGCAATCGACCCGCACTACGACGGGACTCTGTTTCCAACGCGCAACGCGACCGCGCGCGACTATTCCGCCAGCGGCGCGAGCGGCAAGGCCCTGACGAGCGCGGATACAGCGCTCGCGCACCTGGACGCGATCAGCCGCGCTGGACAGGCCCTGCACAACAAAGACTTTCAGACACTGAATCGGATCGCAAACTCGCTCGGCGCGCAATTTGGTGACAGCCCGGCGACGACGTACGACACGATCGTCTCAATGGTGACACCGGAAATCTCGAAAGCAGTGATCGGCGCCGCGGGAGGCGAGGGCGAGCGCGGCGCGATGGCGAAGAACTTCAGTGCGGCCGCATCGCCTGAACAGAGAGAGCAGGCTATTGCGGCGGCAGCGGGTCTGCTGGGCGCGCGCGTGCAGAAATCGCTGCATGCGTACGAGTCCACAATGGGCCGGCCGCATTCCTGGAAACTCAGTCCGGAGTCCCAGGCGGTGATTGACCGATACGCCAAAAGTGCAACGTCCGCTGGCGGCGTTAGCGTGACCGATCCCCGCGGCGTGGTGCATGTGTTTCCGAACCAGGCGGCCGCGGACAAATTCAAAAAGCTGGCGGGAATGCAATAGATGCCTCAGATCGATTACGACGCTCTCGCGAAACAGGCTGGCGCCGTGTCCAGCGCGCCGGTGCAGACACCGGATTACGACGCCCTTGCCAGGCAGGCCGGCGCGATCTCGCATGACGAGGCGCACCCTCTTGACGCAGCCAAACGGGCGATCCATGACTGGTGGGACCAGGTGTCGAACGGTCCACTGAATCTGGTTCAGACAGGCAAGGGAATCGCCGGCATGTTCACCGGGGAATCCGAACGCGCCATGGGCCAACAGAACCTCGACCTTTGGCAGAAAGCGAAGAACGCCTATAACCATGGCGACTACACAGGCGCGGCGGCCCATGCGCTCAATTACGCACTGAACGGGATTCCTGGGTTACAGCTCGGCTCCGCGTTGGATGAGGCGGGCGAGAAATTCCAGCGCGGCGACGTTGGGGGCGGAATCGGGCACACCCTGGGCGTCGCGACAAATATCGCGATCGGAGCCAAGGGCCCGAATATCGTCGATCTCGCGATGAGAGCACCGGCAACAGTGGGCGCCGTGTTCGAGGCTCACCCTGATATTGCCCTCGTGAAGGCCCTCCGTCCGACCCCCTCCGATGCGAACTTCATCGAAAGACTGCCGGATGCCCGCGCGGATGTGGCTGCCGCCGGCAAAGTGACGAACAATGAAACGCTGCTCAAAACCGCCGCGGTCGCTCGCGATATGAACCGGCAAGCGTGGGAGCAATGGGCATCCCCGGCGCGCGATGCCGGGCTGCAGGCAGCTGGGGCGCCTATTGTGCAGGCAACGGTCAAAAGCATTCCTGAAACCCTTTGGCGGGAGGATCCCCAGCAGGCGCAACGGATCGTGGACACGGCGCGGCAGGCATACGGCGATCCGCTGGACGTCCGGACGCTGGAAACGTTGCTCAAAGAGAAAAATGCAGAGCTGAACGCCTTCTACGCGCGCGCCGAAGGCAAACAGAACGCGGCCGTGCAGAGCGGATCCCCGGAGGCAGTAGTCAAAGCGCAACGCGACGCGATCGCAGATTCGCTGTACAAGCTCCTCGATCCGCAAAACGAAGGAGCGGGGCCCAAAGAGATACAGGAGCGGTACGGCGCGATCCGCGCGCTCGAAGACGCGGCAACGCGGCGGCGGAACTCAATCATCGCGGAACAATCCGTCAGCCCCGCCGGTAAGGCAGTGAAAGTAGCTCAGGCAGCGGGAAAGCTGGCTAAACTCGATCCCGAGGCGGCAGTTGACACGCTGGGAGGAAGCGATTCCCTGATCCGCCGCGCGTTCGCCAACACCGGGCCCGCGAGGCCGCTGCCGACACCCGGGGCCGCCGGCACGCCACTCGGATACCCCGGTTCGATGCCGCCGGCGCGCCAGCTCGCCGCCGGACCTGTCGTCACACCGGTTCCTGAAGACAGCAGCTTCGTGCGCAGCGTCCCAGCACAGCCGGCACCTCCGAACCCAGCTCGCGCGCTTCCGCCGGCGTCCACGATATTCGCCGGCCCCGCTCCGGATGACAGCTTCGTGCGCGGCGTCCCGGCACAGCCGACGCCGCCAAATCCGACGCGGGCGCTTCCGCCGGCCGCGACTATTTTTGCCGGGCCTGCTCCCGACGATAGTTTCGTGCGCGGCGTCCCGGCACAGCAGCCGTTTCGAACCGGCTTCCCGCAAGGCGCGCTGCCGCCGGGATCCGGCTCCGCGCCGGATCCCGCGCTTGGTAGCCAGCACGGCGACCTTGTCGGCCCGCGGCGGATGACCATGACCGAGTTGATGCGGATGAAGCCCGCCGAGGCACAGCAACTCCTGCAGGATAAGGGCGTCGAATTCCTCCGCGTGGGACCCCATGGACCCATTGCCGAGCATCTGCAGGGCACCGGTCCGGATGCTGTCGAATGGTTACTTCAGCAACGGACGGGAGAGGTCCCGGGCGCTATCGTCCATCCGGAAATCGGTCCCATCGATGTGGTCTGGGGGAAAGCCGGGGATCCGCAGAAAGGCTTCAAGGGAGGCTATGGACTGGCCCATATCGAAGCTAAACATCCGGAAATCGTCGATCGTCTGCCGGAGATCATACAGGAGGCCTCAGTCCGTTCAGCAAACGGTCAGCACGTCATTCTTGAAACAGCAGATCATAAAGCCGACGTTCGCCTGAACTGGTTGGGTGCTCCAAAGAAATGGCTGTTGACCGCCTACGAGAAATATCCGGAGAAGAAGTAAGATCTGCTGCTTTCGCGTGAACAAACCGTCCTCCGCCGCCGATACACTCGCCGCCGGCGGCGCTCCGGCCGGGGGCCGGAAAGAATGGAGCGAGTCCTCCACTCTGGGGACGGTTCAAATCTGCCTTCGCGTCAGAACATGATCCGCGTTCCTGACACCGCCGAAGCGGCGGCGAACCGAGCTTCTTCGCCCGAAAGCAGCCCTGATTCAATTCTAACGACCAGACAAGCTATTCGCTACTAAGCCGGTCTTTTGTTTCAGTCGCGATAGCAGATTTGCCATTTTTGCTATCGCCATCGACAACAAAATTAGACGGATGCCGCCCGCGCCCGGTCAGCGCTGGCTGCGGCGTGAAGCGCGATCGC
>DASZUZ010000714.1:0-4075 GCA_035547415.1 Bryobacteraceae bacterium
CCTGAAAGAAGTCGCCGCACTTGGCGGCGGCGCGTTATTCTCCTCTTCGAGCCTGGCATTCGCGGCCGGTTCTCCCGACTGGAAAAATCACATCGGTCTTGAGCTCTACACGGTTCGCAATCTGACCCCGAAGGACTACGAGGGAACGGTCGCGAAGGTGGCTGAGATCGGCTACAAGGAAGTCGAGCCCGTGGATTATGGCGGGATGACTCCGAAGCAGTATCGCGCCATGCTCGACAAATATGGTCTGACTGCTCCCAGCACGCATGCCGGCGCCACCGAAGGCCCGGATCTCGAGAAGGAACTCGAAGGATTTCAGGTGATGGGGATCCGGTACGCCGAGATCCGCGCTCCGCGCAATCCGAACGCTCCGCGGGGTGGCGGACGCGGGCCGCAGACGGAGGAATCCGTGAAGCGGACAGCGGAGCAGACGAACCGGCACGGCGAAATCGCCAAAAAGTTCGGCATGAAGATGCTGATCCATAACCACACCATGGAGTTCGCGCCGCTCGAGGGCAGTTCCAAGAGGCCCTATGACGTGCTGCTCGCCGAGACCGATCCCGCGCTGGTCGCCATGCAACTCGACATCGGATGGGCTTCCGTGGCGGGGCAGAACATTCTGGAGATGTTCGAGAAGCATCCGGGACGGTTCGAACTGTGGCACGTGAAAGATGCAAAAGGCATCCGGGAGATGACGCCGCAGATGAATCAGGGCGAGCGCATGCGCGCCGCGAAACTGGTTCCCGTGGGCGAGGGCGAGGTCAGCTACAAAGCAATTTTCGCGAAAGCGCAACAAGCCGGGCTGAAGCATTTCTGCGTCGAGCAGGACAATGCGATTCAAGGCGATTCCATCGCGGCCGCGAAGACCAGCTATCAGAACCTCCGGCGCATCCTGTAGCGCACATTTTCAGCGCCACTGTAAGTTACGGAGAATCGAATGAATCGATGCCCGTCGAACCGGAACGTATTCGTGCGCTGAACAGTTCCCCGCACCGCCCGCAGGCCAGTTACGTTCTCTACTGGTCGCAGATGAATCGCCGCGCGGCGTTCAACCACGCTCTCGCGTACGCCGCGCAACTGGCCAACGAGCACGGAGTTCCATTGCTCGTTTACGAGGGGCTCACCTGCACTTATAAACGGGCCAATGATCGCATTCACAGGTTCATGATCGAGGCCGTTCCAGAGACGGCGAGGGATATTCGGCGCCTTCATGCCGGATACTACTTCTATCTGCGGGCGCGCCGGAGCAGTCCCAACGATGTCCTTTACCGGCTCGCCGAACACGCCGCGTGCGTGGTGACTGACGATTATCCCGTCTTCATTGCGGCCGGGCATAACCAATCGGTCCCGGAAAAGATTGGCGTCGCGTACTACGCGGTGGATTCCAGTTGCATCGTACCGATGAGCCGGCACGAGAAGCGAGCGTATGGCGCGTATACGATCCGGCCGAAAATCAGACGCGAACTTCCTCAATACCTGAAGCCGCCGGAATCGATCACGTTGAAGCGGCGATGGAGTGACGACCTTCTGGCCGTGGATCTGCGGGACCTGCGAACGGAAGTCACCGCTTCCAACGTTCACGAACTGGTGGCCGGCTGCGAAATCGACCACTCGATCCGACCGTCGAGTTCGTTCACCGGCGGCTCCGTTCCCGCGCACAAGCATCTCGAGTTGTTCCTGGAAAAACGGCTGACGCGGTACGCGCGCGAAAGCAATCAGCCCTCGAAGCACGCCACGAGCGACCTGAGTCCCTACCTGCACTTCGGCCATATTTCGTCTCTTGAAGTGGCTCTGGCAGCCCGCGATTATGCCGCGGAGCACATGCTGATCGCCGAGGAGTTTCTGGAAGAGCTGATCGTACGGCGGGAACTCGCCTTCAATTTCGCGCGCTTTGCGCGGGATTCCGAATCCCTCACGGAATTACCTGAGTGGTGCCGGCAAACGATGGCGAAGCACGCGCGCGACCCGCGTCCGCATCTCTACACGCCGGAACAACTGGAGCGCGCCGAAACTTACGATCCGCTCTGGAACGCGACACAGAAAGAACTGCTGATTCGGGGAAAGATCCACGGCTACTACCGGATGTACTGGGGTAAGAAGATCATCGAGTGGTCGTCCACTTACGAGCAGGCGCTGCGGGTCATGATTGACCTGCACGACGTCTACGCGCTGGACGGACGCGACCCCAACACATACACCAATATCCTCTGGCTCTTCGGGTTGCATGACCGGCCCTGGACTGAACGTCCGATCTTCGGACAGCTTCGATACATGTCCTTCGACGGCATGCGCCGCAAGACCGATACTGATGCTTATATTAAAGAAATCGCGTATCTTGAACGCACCGGTAAGGACCCCTGGCGAATATGAAATGCATTGTTTCCGGCGGGACCGGCTTCATCGGCCGCCGTATTGTGGACCGCCTTCTGGCGGACCGGCACTATGTGGGAGTCTGGAGCCGTACGCCCGGACGAGAGAAACGGATCGGCGTGGCGTCATTCTCCTGGGACCCGCTGCAGAACGAACCGCCCGAGGAAAGCCTGCGCACGATGGACGCCGTGATCCATCTCGCGGGCGAACCCGTCGCGCAGCGCTGGAATACCGAGGTCAAGCGGCGGATTCGCGATAGCCGGGTCCTCGGAACGCGCCGACTGGTGGACGTCATTGCGCGCGTACCGCATAAGCCGAAGGTTCTGGTCTGCGCTTCCGCCATCGGCATTTATGGAGATCGCGGCGACGAGATCCTTACGGAATCCTCGAAGCCCGGCAGCGGCTTTCTTGCGGACGTGTGCCGCGCGTGGGAGGCCGAAGCAGACCGCGCCGCGTACTTCGGACTACGCGTCGTGAAGCTCCGGATCGGGTTTGTTCTTGGCGCCGACGGTGGCGCGCTCGCGCAGATGATCCCTGCTTTTCGTGCGTTTCTCGGAGGGCGACTGGGATCGGGCCGGCAGTGGATGCCGTGGATTCACGCGGACGATGTCGCTGAACTGTTCGTGCACGCCGCGGAAAACGAAGCCATCTCCGGCGTCTGGAACGCGACCTCACCGAATCCGGTGACCAACGGTGTTTTCACGCGGGAACTCGCCAGTACGCTGCATCGCCCGGCGCTCCTGCCGGTACCTCCTATTGCGCTTCGGCTCGCGTTCGGAGAACTGGCCCAGCATATGCTGGATAGTGCGCGCGTGGTCCCCGAGTGCGCGCTCAAAGCGGGCTTCCGTTTCCGGTATCCGGACCTTGCTCCCGCGCTCCGAAATCTGCTTGACCAATGAAATACGCACGGCCCTCGTTTTCCCCCGCAGCCAATTCGGTCCAGCCCCTGAAAGCCGATCGGTACTGTTCCAGTGACGTCGCGAACCGGCCCGAGGTCTTCCCGGCGAGCGCTACGATGCCACCCGGACGAACGCCCCGAACGATCTCCGGGATCAGATCTGCCTGCCAGTACATCCAGCAGACGATCAGGTCCCAGGCTGCCGGTTCGATCAGGAACTCGTGGCGCTCCAGATCCGCGCGGACGCAGCGGACTCCGGGAATCGGGGCGACGGCGATGTCCACGGCGGTGACGCTCCAGCCGCGGCTGGCGAGCCAGGTTGAATGCCGTCCCGAGCCGCAGGCCAGATCCAGCGCCAACCCGGCGGGCACGCCGGTCAGGCAACGGGTCAGCCGTGTGTCAGGCTGGCTCTTTGTCGCTTCCATTTTCTCTCTTGCGTCGCTCCCGGCGGCGCAAATTACCACCACCATCCACGATGTTTCGATCATAGATGTTGCGACCGCACAGATTACGCCGCATCAGGACATCGTCATCCGGGGCGAACGCATTGCGGCGATTCGTCCGGCCGCGCAGCGAAGCCGGATCACGCGTTATGTGATTCCGGGGCTCTGGGACATGCACGTGCATCTTTCGTTCCCGCGTTCGCAGTTCCCGCTGTTTCTCGCGAACGGCGTGACCGGCGTGCGCGATATGGGAACGGATCTCCGCCACATCCGCACCTGGCAATCCGAAATCGCAAAGGGCGAAGTGGCAGGACCGCGCATCTATGCCTGCGGATCATCCGTGTCCTCGACGCCATCCGGCGAT
>DASZUZ010000715.1:0-1929 GCA_035547415.1 Bryobacteraceae bacterium
ACATTTTTTCGGACGGTCCTGAAGGAAAACAATATCGATCCTGCCGCCGTTCGCATGGCGGCCATCTGTTCGGTGGTGCCGGACGTTCTCCATTCGCTCCGCGGCAGCTTCACGAAATACTTCGGTTTCGAGCCCTTCGTGCTCCAGCCCGGGGTGAAGACCGGCCTCCGGATTCGCTACCGCAATCCGTCGGAGGTCGGCGCGGATAAAATAGCCAACGCCGTCGGCGCGGTGGCCCGTCATCCCAATCGCAATCTTCTGATCGTGGATTTCGGCACTGCCACTACCGTCTGCGCGGTCACAAAAGACAAAGACTACCTGGGCGGCGTCATCACGCCCGGCATGCACATCTCCATGACGGCGCTTGAATCGAAAACCGCGCGGCTGCCGGCGGTGGAGATCGTGCGGCCTGAGGACGTTCTCGGCCGCTCGACGGTGGAAAGTATTCAGTCGGGCCTGTATTACGGCACTCTCGCGACGGTCCGGCTCCTTGCCGAGCGAGTCACCGCCGAACATTTTGCATCCGACAAGCCGTTGATTCTCGGCACTGGCGGCTTCGGCCGCCTCTTTGAAGCGGAAAAGCTGTTTGACGAATTCATCCCCGAACTGCCCCTGATGGGACTGCGGCGGGTCGTAGAGCTATCTCAATGAACCTGAAAATGCTGAAGTGCAAAATCCATCGGGCTACAGTCACACGCGCCGATATCAACTATGAAGGCAGCATCTCCATCGATCCCGCGCTGATGCGCGCCGCCGGCATTCTCCCGCACGAAGCGATCCAGATCTGGAACGTGACCAACGGTCATCGCCTCGAAACTTATGTGATTCCCAGTGAAGAGAACTCGGGCGAGATCGGCGTGAATGGGTCGGCTGCCCGACATGTGCAGGTTGGCGACATTCTGATCCTCGCTGTCTTCTGTCACATGGATGCGGCGGAAGCGGCACAGCATCATCCGAAAGTGGTATTCGTCGACGAGCGGAATCGCGTTAAGGCGTAGAGGCCGCCATCGCCTGCGCTTCTGTAAGATCCTCCGCGCCGCGAGGCTCAAACTGATAGTCGGAATAGTCGATTACGAGGTCGGCTTTTCCCAGCCACATGTTGTCGATATAGGAGTGCCTGCGCGCCGCCCACCAGTAGCCGCCGAGCTTTGTGAAATCCTGGAGGATCATTGGCTTCCCGACCCAGAATGAAAGACTTTCAGTGGGCTTTCCTTCCACGTGGACAATCCCGTAGTCGTCCTTATTCAGCCACAGCTTGCCTTTGAGCAATCGCTTCTCGCGCTGTTTCGGCTCGGTTTCGATCAGATAGCAGCGGTGGCCGCCAAAGGTCGCTTCGCCTGCGAGGCGGAATGAATAAAATTCACGCGTCAGCAGTTCCGGAGCATGGTGGCTCGTCTCCACTTCGGCTTCGAGAAGCGGATCGAAAACGTGGCTCTGGATCACCTGCGATCCGCTGCGGCTGATGATTTCATAGGTCTTGCCCTGCCGCCTGTCGCGATGAACCCGCGCTACCAGTTCGGCTTTGAGTCCGAAGCGGCCGGTAGTGACGGCATAGTGCTGCAGACGGCTGAACGACCCGATGCGATCGAAGCGGACTTCCTGCTGGTGGATCATCTCATCGACGATGCGATCGGTTTCGGAATTCGCGGGCACGGCCAGAGCCACGTCGTATACGCCCCAGACCAGCAGCGCCGCCGGCATCACCGTCGCGAGAATCGGATATCCGTTCCGCATCCCTGCGGAGATCCTCCGGTGCAATTGTATCTCCATTTCGCAACAACGGAATGACAAAAAAACATGACCGGGCGTTCGCGGACTGGAAACCTTGAATACGCCGTGGTTTTCTGGGAAAAATAGAGTTATGGTACGTACCGGCGTGGTTTTATGCCTGGCGATCGCGTTCGGGGAGATCCTGACGTGCGCGCACCG
>DASZUZ010000716.1:0-3683 GCA_035547415.1 Bryobacteraceae bacterium
ATGCGCGCGGTGACCTGCAGCCGGCGGGCCTGTGTGCCGTCCGGGAAGCCACCGTCGCCGGTGCCAATTCCCCAGGTGGATGCGCTGCCCGCGGGCGAAGGCGTCAGGACCCCCTTCGCTTCCGTGTAGTATTGCGTCGTCATGCCGGTGGGCGACCAACTGTTGCTGATGTTGAACGCCTCGCCCGCGAGCGAGAGATTCACCCGATCGTTGATCGGGATTACTTTCGTCAGCCGAAGATCCGCGCGATACGACGCCGGCGTGTAGATCATGTTCACGGGAAGGAACGGCACCCGGGTGCTGCCGCCGGCAAAGCCGTTCAGGACCGAACTGGAAATCATCCCGGTCACCGGCGCATCGGTCATGCGAATCGTCGGGCTTCCTGCGGGGCGGCCGGCGGCCATGGTCGTGATCGCCGCAAGCTGCCAGTGGTTCAGCACGTATTTCGAGAAGAAGTCGTTGCCCTTGCTGATCCTTGGCATCCAGCTGAACGAGTAGACGAATCGATGCCGCTGGTCGAGTGTTCCGCTGCCCTTCTCCCCTGCGTAGTTGCCGTTGTTCACCGTGTTGAAGCTGTTGTAGAACAGCGCGTTCGATCCGCCGCCCTGGCCGGTATCGATCTCATGCGACCACGTATAGGATCCCAGCATCTGGAACCCGTGCGCGAAGCGCTTCTGCAGCGTCATTACAAGCCCCGTGTACCAGCTGCTCTCGCCGTTCGTCAGCTCATACACGGTTCCGTACTTCGGATTCGGACGCGAACCCGTATACACCGGCGTCGTGTAGGTTCCCGTCTGGTTGCCGCTGAGGTCATGGACGATGTAGGTTTTCGTGGTGGATGGCGCCGGCAGGTTCAGGTCCTGCGCGTCGTACAGATTGACGCCATGGCTCCAGACGCCCGACACCGTCAGCAGCATGTCATGGGAAAGTGACCGCTCCACCGCCAGACTGGCCTGTTCGGAGTAGGGCGTCTTCAGGCCCGGAGCTGCGAACTGGATCGTCGAAGCGCCCACAGTTGCGCCCGCAGGCGGCGCCGCAAGCGAATTCGGGAACGAAGGGCCGGCGGCAAACTGCGTCGGGTTGGTCGCGCTCAGCGAATCGGAGGTTTGATAGAGACCGTTCGTCGTCCAGAGGTTATCCACCACGGACCCGAGGAATCGCGCGTAAAACGTCCCGAATCCGCCGCGGACGACAGTCTTGTCATCGAGTTTATAGGAGACACCGATTCGCGGCGCGAAGTTCAGCGGCCCCGTATGGATACTGCCGGTGAGAGGCCAATCCGGATTAGTCACGGGCGGCTGCGGTACCTGCGAGTATTCATAGCGCAGTCCCAGTGTCAGGTTCAGCTTCTCGTTCACGCGCCATTGATCCTGCGCATAAAAGCCATACTCGCGAATGGTGGCGTTGACCACGGGATTGCCGAAGGTCTGGCTATAGGTCTGCCAGTGTTTCGTGCCGGTGGCTGCGCTGTAATCCAGAGCGAAATTCGTCACGCTCTGGTACGTGTACGACCCGAACGCATTGCTCATGTAATGCGTATTGTCATTCGTGCTCGCGATATCGGCGCCGAACCTGATCGTGTGGGCGCCTTTGCTCCAGGTCGCTTCATCGGCGAGCTGATAACGGTTTTCATTCGGTTCCACGCGCGGCAGATAGTTTGCCGGGCCCAGCGTGACGCCGGCCACCGAAACCTGCAGATAGCCGAGGCCCTGGCCGAGTTCCGCCTGATCGAAATCGTCAGCCTGCCGGTCCGAGCTCCAGCCGAAGCGCGCGATGTTTACGATCCTGTTGGTGGGAATCGCCGTCCAGCTCAGCTTGCCGTTGCGGACGCGTACGGAGTCGTCGCCGTTGCCCGTCAGAGCCGAGCCCGTGGTGGAAACCAGTCCCGTCTGGATGCCGTTCGGCGAAAGCCAGCGAAGGAAATTGAAGCTGGCGCTGAGCATGTTGCGGTCGGACAGGTGATAATCCAGACGTCCGAAATAAAGATCGTTCGACGCGGTTCGTGGGATCGACCCGTAGAATCGTGGCAACAGCGCATCAATCGCCGCGCACTGGGCGGCGCTCGCCGTACATCCGATCCACTGATAGGGCGCCACACCAGTCAGAACGCCCGCTTTGATGTTGCTGTCCACCATCGGGAAATTACGGCGGGTGATGTCGACGCTGGCGAAGTAGAAGAGTTTGTCCCTGACGATGGGGCCGCCGACTGTGCCGCCCACCTGATCGCGGTGTTCGCTCGGATTGAACGCGGCAAACGGATCGCGCGCGTCCATGCCTGTGCTGCGGAGATAGCCGAACGCCGAACCGTGAAGTTCGTTGCCGCCGCTCTTTGTGACCGTATTGACCACACCACCCATCGCGCGTCCATACTCCGCCGAGAAGTTGGAGGAAACGACCTGGAACTCCTGCACGGCGTCCTGCGATATCTGCGACTGGATGCGCGTGCGGCCCGCGTTCTCGTTATAGAACTGCTCAGTGTTGTCGTTGCCATCCAGAAGGAATGAATTATTGCCGGCCACGCCGCGGAATGTCAGCAGGCCGAAGGTGGCGTCGTTGCTGACGCCCGGTGTCAGCAGCACGAAGGAATCGACGCGGCGGCCGTTGATCGGCAGATCCTGAATCTGCTGCGCATTGACCACCTGCGAAACGTCGCTCTTCGTGTCGTCGATCAGCGGCGCGGTCGCAACGACATCAACCGCGCTGGCCGCCTGCGCGAGTGTCAGTTTCACGTCGAGATTGACGTTGCGGCCGACGGCGAGGTCCATATCCTTCACCTGCCATGTTGCGAACCCTGACGCTGTGACCGTGACGCCGTATCCGCTGCCGGGAACCAAACCAGGCGCGCTGAAAACGCCGGCCTCATTTGAAGTTACAGAGCGAACTCCGCCCTGGGCGCCGCTGGTAATGACAATTTTTCCATTGGGAACCGGCGCGCCGGAAGGATCGCGCAACGTTCCCGAAATACCCGCAACGCCAGCCGTGGACTGGGCGAACAGCGATGCTGAGGTAAGTAAATATATGGTTACAAGTGATCTCAGTTTCATGAATTCCTCTGAAGCGAAAGCCAGATTACCAGGCACGGATTTCAACCGCGTGAAGAACGTGCGAGCTTGTTGCTTCAAACAGGTGACGATTCGATGAGCGGAATTTTCATCCCGTGACATATCCGGGCCTGCCCGATTTCACGCCTCCCCGTGGGGTAACCTGAAGAATCAGAGCTCCGTACAACTCCGTACGGCGGCCCCAATATCTATGGCTGAATCACCTATTACTCCCCGTCAGAAAGACTTTGCCGCCTGGTATCAGGACGTCGTCCTCCAGGGAGATATGGCAGAGCCGGCGGAGATCGTCAAAGGCTGCATGGTGATCCGGCCCAACGGTTATGCCGTGTGGGAAGTGCTCCAGCGCGAGCTCGATTCGCGCTTCAAGGCCACGGGCCACGAGAACGTCTATTTCCCGCTGCTGATTCCCCAAAGCTTTCTGCAAAAGGAAGCGGAACACGTGGAGGGTTTCTCGCCCGAACTGGCCGTGGTCACCATCGCCGGCGGCAAGAAGCTCGAAGAGCCCTACGTGATTCGCCCCACGTCGGAAACCATCATTGGGCACTTCTTCGCCCGCTGGGTCCAGAGTTACCGCGATCTGCCGCTCCTTTATAACCAGTGGGCGAATGTGCTCCGCTGGGA
>DASZUZ010000717.1:0-2197 GCA_035547415.1 Bryobacteraceae bacterium
CTCCGGCGCGAAGATATCCGGGTTGTCTTCCATACGGGCGGAAACGGGTCAATGCAGACCGCGCTCGATCTCTCCACGCATGCGCAAGCGGCGAATTTCGAACTGCGCGTGGTCGGGATTCCGAAGACGATCGACAATGACCTGCTGGTGACGCACCACACGCCGGGTTACGCGTCGACGGCATACTTCTTCGCCTGCGCGGCGCGGGACGTCGGTGCGGATAATGCGTCGCTGCCATCGCCTGTCTGCGTGCTGGAAACTCTCGGGCGCAACGCGGGGTGGATCGTCGCGGCGACTGCACTGGCGCGCCACAATCCGGATGACGCGCCGCATCTGATCTACTTCCCGGAGCGGCCCGTCAGCCTCGAACGGATCTGCGCGGACGTGGAAGAGGTTTACCGGCGGCTCGGGCGGGTGGTGATTGCGGTTTGCGAGGGACAGCGGGATGAGAACGGTATCCCGTTTGGCGCCGACGTGGATCGCGCCGGGAGCGCGCTGCATCAATTGGCCTCGAATCTCGGACACACGCTGGCCCGGCGGATCTCCGCGATGCTGGGCTTGCGAGCGCGGGCCGAGCGTCCCGGGCTCCTGGGAAGGAGTTGCGGACCGTTTGCCCGCGAGCGTGATCGCCGTGAGGCGTGGGCGTGCGGCTACGCGGCGGTGACGGCTCCCGGCGGCACGATGGTGGCGCTCGATGAGAAAGGCGCCACGTTCGTAACGCCGCTCGGATCCGTAGCCCGCCAGGAGCGCTTGCTGCCCGCGAGTTACATCGCTGATTCCGGAAACGACGTCACTCCAGCTTTTCAGCGGTATGTCATGCCGCTGGCGGGTGAAGTCCAGGCTTATCCGGGCCTCGGGATCTGAGCCGGAACGAAGTCCATACTTGACAGGCGCCGCGGGAATCGCGGATACTTCCATCGATAGACGATGGGAAAGACACCAGAACTCCTTCCGGGCACGCTGGACATGCTGATCCTGAAAACGCTGGTGCGGGGCGCGCAGCATGGCTATGGCGTCGCGCAACATCTCCAGCAGGTATCGGATGACGTTCTGCAGGTCGGTGAAAGTTCTCTGTACCCCGCGTTGCAGCGGCTACTGCTGAACGGCTGGGTTTCGGCGGAATGGGGCACCTCGGAAAACAACCGGCGCGCCCGCTATTACACTTTGACGCCCGCGGGCCGAAAGCAACTGGCGGCTGAGACCCGCGACTTTGAACGAATGATCGGCGCCATCCGGCGCGTGCTTGGCACGGCGTAAGGAGACAACATGCGGCTCATTCGCAGGCTTCGTTATCTCGTCCGCCGGCGTCGTGAAGCCAGCGAACTGGCGGAGGAAATGGAATTCCATCGCGCCATGCTCGAGACGGAGCACCCGGAGAATGCCGCGCGGCGCATGGGCAACACATTGCGAGCGCACGAGGAAGCACGCGGCGTCTGGCTGGCCGGGTGGGTGGAAAGTTTCGGGCAGGATCTCGCGTATGGAGCCCGGGCGCTTGCCCGACAGCCCGGATTCACAGCGACGGCGCTGCTGGCGCTGGTCCTCGGCATCGGACTGAACACCAGCCTCTTCACGATTTTCAACGCCTTCGCGTTGCGCCCATGGCCCGTGCGCGATCCCGGCCGTCTTGTCAGTCTGCTGACGATTCGGGGGGAGGAACAACATCGCTCTCCCGACTACGCGGGATTCTCCGTCTCCGAATATCGTTATCTGGCCGCGCACACACGAACGCTCAGCGGGCTCATCGTCGACTGGACGGAGCGGATCAATCTCGACAGCGAGTCCGACGGCGCACAAAGCTTGTGCCATTTCGTGAGCGGCAATTATTTTCGGACTTTGGGCGTGGACATGGCGCTCGGACGAGGCTTCATCGACGACGAAGACCGGCCGGGCGCGCCGCAAGCCGTCGCGGTGCTGAGTTATCGCACCTGGAAAGCGCGCTACGGAGGCGCCCAGGACATGGTGGGCCGGCGAATCACCGTGGATGACGTCCCCTTCACGCTCGTGGGCGTCGCGAGCGAAGAGTTCACCGGGATCGCTCAAACGGCATACGATCTGTGGGTACCTCTCCCAGCGCTTGCAGCCGCCCATCCGGGCGTGCCGGTGTTTCAGCGGATTCTGACCGAACCGCACTATTGTTGTTCCGATGTGTCCGGCCGTCTCGCGCCGGGCGTTACGCGCGACCAGGCCACGGCTGAAC
>DASZUZ010000718.1:0-8777 GCA_035547415.1 Bryobacteraceae bacterium
TTTTTCCTCTTCTCCAACCCGGGTCTGAATCTGGATCCCGACTCGCCGCTCGAGATCCACCTGAACCATCTGAAGGAGCTGGCGGAGTCGGTGGACGTGCGTTACTCGCCGCCTGTTATCGATCCGGCGCAGACGTCCGACACGAAGCAACTGCACAGTCCCGACATTCTGAACGTGCCGTACCCTGCCTCGCAGGACTATCGGAGCGCGCTGCCGCTCATGCCCGGGGCCGTGCAGGACAACAGCGGGCAGATTCACTTCAACGGCGGGGGAACGAATGAGACGAACTACCGGTTGAACGGGTTCGATGTGTCGGATCCCTCGAGCGGTTCCCTGACTACAAGGCTGAACGTGGATACGATTCAGACTGTCGAATGGGAAGCGAGCCGCTTCTCACCGGATAAAGGGAAGGGCTCGGCCGGCGTGCTGGAGATCCGAACGCAGATGGGCGACGACCACTGGCGCTTCGGCACGACGAATTTCATCCCCAGTATCGCCAGCCAGAGCGGCGTGTACCTGAGTCACTGGTCGCCGCGCGTGATTGTATCCGGACCCATCAAGAAGGGCCGGGCGTGGTTCCACAACTCCTACGACACTTACTACACGGCGAACACGATCCCCGAATTGCCGAAGGGCCAGAACCGAACGACCAGCCTGACGGCAAGCAATCTGACGCGCTTTCAGTGGAATATCCGGGACTGGCAGATCCTCACGGCCAGCTTCCTCGTTAATTTCACGGATGCGACGCGCAACGGGTTGTCCTTTCTCGATCCTGCCGAGACGACGACGAACCGGCGGCAGAATCTCTATCTGGGGACAATCAAGGATCAGTTCATCATCGGCGGCGGTCTGGTGGAAGTGGGATTCGCGGATACGGCCAACTACTTTCGGGCCTCTCCGCAGGGATCGCAGCCATACGTGATCACGCCGTTCGGCGCGGCGGGCAACTTCTTTCGGGACGACAAAGCGTGGAGCGGGCGGCAGGAGTGGCTGGTGAATGGCTATGTGCGTCCCGTGATGTGGCATGGCTCCCACCAGATTCAGGTTGGCGCGAATGTCGAGCGGAGTACGCTGGACCAGACCATCTTCCGGCATGCACTGTCAGTGGTGCGCGTGGATAACTCGGTGGTGCGAACCGTGCAGTTCGAAGGGAGTCCACAGCAGTTCCGGACCAATATCGAATCCTACGGGTATGCGCTCGATCGATGGAATCCGACTCCGGATCTGACGCTGGAGGCGGGGTTCCGGACGCAGTGGGACGAGTATACGGGAGGCGCACCGCCGGCTCCGCGTCTGGCGGCGGCATGGGCTCCGAAGTGGATGCGCGGGGCAAAAGTGTCGGCGGGATGGGGAATCTTCAATGACGCCGTCACACTGGGGATGCTCGCTCTGAGCCAGGAGCAGACGAGTCTCACCACTTACTACTCGCCGTTTGGCGCGCCGGTGGGAGTGCCGGTGGAATCGCGGTTCGTTCTCCGGCCGCAGGATCTGCGGCTGCCGCGGTTTGCGCTCACGAGTTTCACGGTGGAGAAAAGGCTGCCGTGGAACGTGTACGGGCGGATGAACCTGATTTCTCGTGAGGGAAGCCGCGGGTTCAGCTTCGAGCAGATGACGGTGGACCCGTCGACGAATCTGTACGTGCTCGACAATGTCCGGCGGGACCGGTATCGCGCGGCGGAATTCGCCTTCCGGCGGACGTTTCTCGCGAAATATCAGTGGTTTGCCAGCTACACGCGGTCCGAAGCCCGATCCAATGCGGTGCTGGGGTATTCGATCGAGAATCCGCTGTTATCGCCACAGTCCGGGGGGCCGCTGGGTTGGGACGCGCCGAATCGCATCACGATGTGGGGCTGGGCTCCCATCGAAAAGAAATGGTTTCCCCGGGTGTTGCAGCGGATCGTGGGAGAAACCGACTTTCAGCTGCTGACGGATTATCGAACCGGGTTTCCGTTCAGCGCAACTTCCGAAACGGGTTATGTGGTGGGGCGTCCGAACGGTCTGCGATTTCCGGACTACTGGACGGTCAATATCGCGCTGGAACGAAAGTTTCCGTTCCGGGGCTACATGTGGGCATTTCGGGTAGCGCTGATCAATGCGCTCGACAGGCAGAATTCGAATGTGGTGAACAGCGACTATAATTCCCCGCAGTTCCTCACGTTCGAGCCGGGACAAGCGCGCGCGGTGAACGTGAGGCTGCGGTTTCTGGGACGGAAATAAGGAGAGCGGGAACTACTTCTGAGTCTGGCCGAGCACGACTTTGACGCGCTCGTGCAGGCGGCTCTTGTAACGCGCGGCCGTGCCCTGCTTGATATAGCCTTTGCGGGCGGCTTTGTCGAGGACCGAGAAGGTGGTCGAAAGCGTGGTGTTCAGATCGCCATGATCTTTCGCAGCCAGAGCCTTGCGCATGGCGCGGATCTGGTTACGGAGCCGGGTCTTCGCGACACGGTTGAATTCGGTACGCCGCTCGGTCTGCCGGACGCGTTTCAGAGCGGAAAAATGATTCGCCATCTACTTCTTATAGACCTCTTACCTTTGAATTGATTCTTCAGAATACCACAAGGATACTGGCCAAAAAGGCCCGGCGGTAACCGGGCCTTCGTCGGTTCAATGATGATGCGCCAGAAGGCTGGCGTTTATTAGACCGCTCGGACGATCAGCGATCACCCGACTTGGCTTCGATTATAGCAGTTTTTTTGCCAGTGGCGCTTCTATCACGCGCATTCGGGTTCAGCGGTTATGGGTCAGACGATCGTAGACGAAACCGGCACCGCCACCGCTGATGGCGCCAAGCGCCGCGCCTTTTCCACCGCCGGCGAGAGCCCCGATGGCGGCTCCGGCTGCCGCAGTACCTGCCACGATTTCCACGGATTTCGTCTTCGACCGGCCATGACGGTAGACGGGACGGTCGCGATAAACGGTTCGCGTCTCATACTGCTCCTGCGACGGCGCGGCCGGGGGCGCGTAGGTTGCCGGTTGCGCCGGTTCACCGAATTCGCCACCCTGCGGCGGAGGGGGCGGGGCAACCGCTTCAGCGTCCTGCCGGACATAAACGGGCCGCTGAACGCTTGGATAGTAGCCGTCCGCGCTCACCGGACCGGAGTCCTGAACGGGTGGGCTCGCCTGATACGCCCCGTAGGTGACCGGCTGCGCGATCGGGATCTGCGTATCGACGGGTCTGTCATTTTTACGCAGCCAGCCGGCCGCACCAATTCCACACACGGCTACAAATGCGCCAATAATAACGAGGTTTTTCGAACCAGGAATGAACATATTAAAAAGGCTCCTCTCGCACTTCAGCAAGTACGCATGCTATTTGAGTGCCAAATGAAGAACCATTCAAGTGGCTGAAAAAGTGCAGCGCGCTCGCGTATGTACGCGAACCAAAGGGTGCTTTCTCTATTTGTGTCTGCAGTGTTCCTGGCAGGCTGCGGCACGGCTGGTTCCGGGCTCTTTCCCGTCGTGAGCGGCGGCAGGTACGGATATATCGACCGGTCGGGCAAGGTGGCGATCCAGCCGCAGTTCGAGGCGGCGGGCGATTTCGAGGAAGGGCTTGCGCCAGTTCGCGTTTCGGGCCGCTGGGGCTATATCGATACAGCCGGCAAACTCGCGATCGCTCCGCAGTTCGATCTGGCGGATCCGTTCTCCAGCGACGGTCTGGCCATGGTGGGTTCGGGAGGGAAGCTGGGATTTATCCGCAAAGACGG
Source organism: Bryobacteraceae bacterium (assembly GCA_035547415.1). Lineage (GTDB taxonomy): Bacteria > Acidobacteriota > Terriglobia > Bryobacterales > Bryobacteraceae > BOG-234. The sequence continues at coordinate 3,705 of DASZUZ010000718.1, forward strand.
GAGGTACGTTATCAATCCCGTTTACGACGGCGCAGGCGAGTTCGGGGAACACCTGGCCCCGGTTGCGATCAATGGCCGGTGGGGCTATATCGACAACAAGGGCGTCCCGGCGATCAACCCGCAGTTCGACGAGGCGTCGATTTTCTCCGAAGGAATGGCGGCAGTGCGAATCGGCGGGGTTCACGGGTATATCGACAAGACCGGGAAGCTGGCGATCAACCCTCAGTTCGATGTGGCCGGCGATTTCCACGACGGGCGGGCGGCGGTACGATCCGGCGGGCGCTACGGGTATATCGACCGGCACGGGAAGATGATGATTCCACCGCAGTTCGACGGCGCCGGAGACTTCGGGGACGGTCTTGCGCTGGTGGCGGTCGGGCAGCGGTTCGGCTACATCGGGAAGGATGGTAAGTTCGAGATCAATCCGCAGTTCGAGCGGGCGGGCGCGTTTCGCGGGGGACTTGCGCCGGTCTGGCTTGCGGGGCGGCTCGGTTACGTGAATAAGGACGGAAAGTACGTGTGGAATCCGGCGGCGTAAGACCGGGTTCGGGCTGGCTTGCGCCATGCGGAAGCCGCGGCCCCACTTTGTTTCAACTGTGATACGATTCCGGTCGAAACGGAGATTTCCGTGAAAACTTACGAGACGAAGGACATCAGAAACGTTGGCATTGTAGGTCACGGCCACTGCGGGAAGACCTCTGTAGCGGCCGGTTTACTGTACGCGGCGGGCGCGACCAGCCGCCTCACCCGAGTGGATGAAGGCAATACCGTTACGGATGGCGACGAGGAGGAGATCAATCGCAAACTGACGATCTCGACCTCCGTCGCCGCGATCGAGTGGAAGAAGACAAAGATCAATCTTCTCGATACGCCTGGATTCAATATGTTCCTGAACGACGCGCGATCGGCTCTGATCGCCGCCGATTCCGCGATCGTCGTCGTCGACGCCGTCGCGGGCGTGGAACCCCAAACCGAGAAAATGTGGCACACGGCGGAGGAGTTTCAACTGCCGCGCGCCATCGTGATCAATAAGCTCGACCGCGATCGCGCGAGTTTCGAACGCACGATGGAAAGTATCCACGGGCGGTTCGGCAGGAACGCCGTTCCCATCCAACTGCCACTGGGGTCGGAGAAAGACTTCCGCGGCGTGATCGATCTGATCCGAATGAAGGCGTGGGTCTATACGGTCGATGGCGACGGCAAGGGACAGGAAACCGAAATCCCCGCCGAATACGCCGAAGCCGCGAAGCATGCTCACGAGGAACTGGTCGAAATCGTCGCCGAAGGCAAGGACGACCTCATGGAGGAGTTCTTCGAGAAGGGAACTCTTCCGGAGGAGCACATCATCAGCGGGATCGACGAAGAGATGCGCGAGATGCGGATCTTCCCGGTGCTGTGCCTCTCCGGTCTGCACGACATCGGGTCGGACTGGTTACTGGAACTGATTGTCGAAGCATTCCCCTCGCCTGCCGATCGCCCCGCCAACAAGCTCGGGCTGAACGGGAAGGAAACCGAAAGGAAATACGACGATTCGCAGCCCGCGGCCGCGTACGTATTCAAGACGACGGCCGATCCATTCGCGGGCAGGATCACCTATTTCAAGGTGCTTTCCGGATGCATCAAAAACGATGCGCATCTCTGGAATGCGGCGAAATCGGTCGATGAACGGCTGGCGCATATCGGGGCCCCTCTCGGGAAAACAATTGTTCCCGTGAATGAACTGCATGCCGGAGACATCGGAGCTGTCGCCAAGCTGAAGGACACGTTGACGGGCGACACGCTGACCGACAAAGCTTCCCCTGTGGTCTTTCCATCCGTGAAGTTGCCGGAACCCTCGATCGCTTTCGCCGTCGAGGCCAAGAGCCGCGCGGACGAAGACCGGATGGGCAACGCTCTCCACAAGCTACTCGAAGAAGACCTCTCACTGCGTTTTTACCGGGACCCGCAAACGAAAGAATTCCTGGTCGCCGGGACGGGGCAGCAGCACGTGGAAATCGCCGTCAGCCGCCTCAAGAAGCGGTACGGCGTGGATGTGGCGCTGAAGGCCCCGAAGATACCTTACCGGGAGACGATTCGCGGTACAGCCGACGTTCAGGGGCGTCACAAGAAACAGACCGGAGGTCATGGACAGTTCGGCGATTGCTGGATTCGGATGGAGCCGCTGCCGCGTGGAGCGCGTTTCGAGTTCGCGAACGAGGTGTTCGGCGGAGCGATTCCCAAAAACTATATTCCAGCGGTGGAAAAAGGGATAGTCGAAACGGCGGAGCGGGGGTATCTCGCGGGGTATCCGATGGTCGATTTCAAGGTGACCGTCTACGACGGGTCTTATCACGACGTCGATTCGTCCGAATTGTCTTTCAAGCTGGCAGCCCGGAAGGCTTTTCGCAACGCGATGGCGACCGCGAAGCCCGCTCTTCTGGAACCGAACATGAATGTGGAAGTACAGGCTCCGGTGGAAGTCGCGGGAGATCTGATGGGCGATCTGAACGGGCGCCGCGGACGCATCTCCGGCATGGATACGCAGGGCGGTACTCAGACGATACGAGCGAGCGTTCCGATGGCGGAAATGCTGAATTATCAGAACGATCTGACGTCCATGACCCAGGGGCGGGCTTCCTTTTCCATGGAGTTCGATCACTACGATTATGTCCCGCAGCCACAGGCGGACAAGATCATTGCAGCGGCCAAAGCAGCGCGCGCCGGCGAAGAAGAAGCGGAAGAAGACTGACCACAGGGATCAGAACCGCGCCTCAAGCGCGGTTCTGATCGTTACATGGCGTGGTGAGGCGACTCAGAATATGTGTCAACCAGACGCAGTATCGTTTCACACCTGGGTTGACGCAGTTGTAACGGGTGGGTTAGCCTGAGAAAGTCGCTTTACGGGCCAGGCGCCGTTTGCAGCGCGGACACAGCCCGGGAGACCTCGTAAACCCGGTTTCGTTTTTTAATTCGAGGAGAATGAATGGCCTGGAAACTGAAGCTCTATTCCCCTGCTTTTTGTGGCTTCCTGCTTGCCTGCTTCTCGCCTCTTGCTTTTTCTCAGCAACCTAACTTCCAAACTTCATTTCTATCGCCGGCAGCCGCTCATCTGTCCACTGCCGGGGTCGCGGCTGAAATTGCCGAGACCGAACATCTGTCCTATATAAATCAGGTTGCAAAGCAGAGTAAGAAGGGGCAGGGACTCTTCCACCCGAACGCTTCCGATCTATTGATCCAGCAGGCGGAGGAAAGATTCCGGAACGGCAGGAAATTTTTTCAGGATCGCGATTTCGAGCATGCGCGCGCGGAATTTGACGCAGCGATCGACGCGATGCTGAAGGCATCCACCAACCCCACGGACCGCGCATTGTTCGAGTGCAAGCTCGAAGAGATGGTGGACAACATCCATCGCTACGATCTTGCGGGAATGGGCGCGGCCGCGATCGATTCCACCCCGCAGTTCGACAAAGCTCCGCTCGAAGACATCGTCCAGATGACTTTCCCCGTCGATCCGCGGATCAAGAACAAAGTGCAGACCGAGATCCGAAGCACGGCCTCCGCGCTCCCGCTGGTGGTGAACGACGCGGTGCTCGGGTATATCAATTACTTCAACGGCCGCGGACGCCACACCATCGAGTACGGGTTCGAGAGGGCGGGGAAGTATCGAGCGATGATTTCAAAGATCCTCGCGGAAGAGGGTATTCCGCAGGAACTGATTCATCTGGCGCAGGCCGAATCGGGATTTCTTCCGCGCGCGGTTTCCCGCGCGGCGGCGGAAGGGATGTGGCAATTCGTCAAATTCCGGGGGAACCAGTATGGCCTGATGCAGACCCCGTACTCGGACGACCGCTTCGATCCCGAGAAGGCGACGCGCGCCGCCGCTCATCATCTGCACGATCTCTACAACGAGTTTCACGACTGGTACCTCGCGATCGCCGCCTACAACTGCGGTCCCGGGGCCGTGGAGAAAGCTGTCGAGCGCACCGGATACGCGGACTTCTGGGAACTCCGCGCGCGGCACGCGTTGCCGGCCGAGACGACGAATTACGTCCCGATTATTCTCGCGATGACCATCATGGCGAAGAACGCGCCGGAATACGGACTGGATCAGATTACGCCCGATCCCCCGGTCGAGTACGAGACGGTGCAGATGGTTTCTCCGACCAATCTCGCGCTGATCGGCGATCTGACGGATATCCCGCTGACGGAACTACAGCAACTGAATCCGGCGCTGCTCCGAGGGCTTGCGCCGGGGGGCTTCGATCTTCGGGTTCCCAAGGGCCTCGGGCAGCAATTGACGGCTGCTCTGGACAAGGTGCCCGCCGAGATCCGCGCGTCGTCGCGAGTGCACCGCGTGGAGCAGGGCGAGACTCTCGCCATGGTGGCGCATCGGTATAACGCTTCCACCGGAGCGATCACGTCCGTGAACAGCTTCGCCGGCACGGAACTGACGCCGGGCGACCAGATCGTGATTCCCGCGGCGTATCACGAACCCGCGGCGCCGGTGAAGCGCGTGGCCCGTCACGCTGCCTCTCGCACATCGGGTCATCGTCAGGTTGCGTCCGCACGTCAGTCTTCGCAGAAGGCAAGAGTTTCCGTTGCCGCGAAGACGCCTGCTCATCGCAGCGCCGGCACTGTTGCTCAGGCCTCCTCTCACAAAACTCATGCTCTGAATCGCTGAGCCATTCCTCCTTTTCCTCCACCAGCCCGATCCCATTATGGGATCGGGCTTATTTTTTGTCGCCAGAGAGAGCCTGGAGCGCTTGCGAACAAAACAAAAAAGGTTATGCTATTGATGACTGTGCCGAAACAGGAGGCTCACTGAATGTTCGATGATCTGAAACTCGCCCCGAAAGACGAAGACGAAATGGAAGATTTCCGCGATTACGAAGACGAGGGCGATGACATGGACTCCAGGCTCGACGACTACGAAGACGAAGAGGAAGACGAGGACGAAGAAGAGTCGCCCGCTCCTGCCGCCACTCCGGGTCCGGGCGCTGAAACCAGCCACGAGGCCGAGCCTGCTCCGGCCGGAGAAACTGCCGCTCCCGCTGAGCCGGGGGCTCCAGCGCGCAAGCCTGTGAAGAAGGCCAG
>DASZUZ010000719.1:0-3321 GCA_035547415.1 Bryobacteraceae bacterium
CAATGAGATCGGCGCCAGCCGCCAGATACTCGTCGGCGTAATTTGCGGGTTCAGGGCCCCCCAACACCACGAGCCAGCCGGCGGATTTCGCGCGCTCCGCGATCGCCAGCACATTACCGCGAGTCATCAGATTGCCGTAGATGCCGAGGACGCCCGCCGGCCCCGCATCGAGCGTCGCGAACAGTTCGCCGCGAGAGCCGAACGTCGAGTCATAGATTTCGACCTCAAAGCCCTTCGCGCGGAGATGGGACGAGAGATAGAGGGTCCCCAGAGGCGGATAAGGTTTCATGATCGCCTGTTCTTTCGGGTCGTCCGCAAGAAAATAGGCGTGCGTCAGAAGGAGACTTTGCTGCTTTTCCGCCCGCATCAGACAACCTCAATGAGCTCGGCGGCCGCGCGCAGATCGGAGACGCGCTCCCAGGCCGCGCCTTGCCCGGCCTCTCCGCGGACCTCTGCATGAATCGCATCCGTCAGCGCCCGGTAGAATTCCGTCGAGTAGCTTCCCTGATACAGCATCGTGAGGTCCGCGCTGTCGACCCAGTTGGCCTTCTTTCCGATCGAGGCCGAAACGATCCGATGAAATTTTGTGCCCGGCAGCGGATATGACACGGAGATGCCGGCGTCATCCGGACGGATGTTACGAACCATGCGTATGGTCGCCTCGATATCCGTCCACTCCTCGCCCGGATACCCGAACTGCAGGAACAGGCACACGCGGATTCCATGCCTGCGAAGGTTCTCCGCGGCTTCATACGTCTGGTGAACCCGGATGCCTTTCTCCATGGCGTCGAGGATCCTTTGCGAGCCGGATTCCGCGCCCATCCAGACTTCCGCGCAACCGGACTGCCGCAACGCTCCGGCCGTCGCACGAGTCATGAGATCGCATCGCGACTGCATGCGAAACGGAATCCGCGCCCCCAGCCGTTCCACCGCATCGCCGAACTGCAACGTCCATTTCGGCGAAAGCGCGAAGATATCGTCCGCAAACCAGAGATGGTCGGGACGAAACGCCCGCTTCAGCAACAACATCTCGCCGGCGACCGAAGCGGCGGATCGGACGTGATATTGATTGCCGTAGACCGGTTTCGCGCACCAGTTGCAGCGATACGGGCATCCGCGGCTGGAAGCCATGTTCAGGGAGAAGTAACCGTGCGCCGAGGTCCATGCGCGCCGGTACGTTTCGATATCGACCAGATCCCATGCGGGCAGCGGAAGGCGGTCCAGATCGGGCTTCACGGGTCGCGGGGCGGTGAAATGAATCGAGCCGCCCCACCGAAAAGCGGTTCCGGGAATGGAATGCCTGGAGATGCCCTGCGCCCATTCAATAAGCGTCTGTTCGACCGTTCCGATCAGCACCGCATCGAAGCCGGCGTCCAGATACTCCCGCGCGTGATCGGATGCATCCGAGCCGTGCGCCACAACGGGAATACCCGATTCCGCGGCAGTCCGCGCCATCCGGAAAGCGAGATCGCGATTGCGCGCAAGACACATCTTCGTGATGTAGTTGAAATCGTCCTCGCAAATAGCCACAAGATCCGGCCGATACTGTTCCAGCGCGGCGCGGAAGCCGCTTTCCGGATCCTGCAGCGCGGGATCGAACAGCGAAGCTTCGATGCCCCGGGTGCGCAGCGCCGCGGCCGCCAGAATGGTCTGCAACGGCGGATACGGCTGCATCTTCGCCGTCTGTTTCGGATCCGAATAGACGTGGTTGCTGTGCGTAAGAAGGACACCCGGCATGGCTTGTTATGCGCTCCTGCTCAGTTCGTGGCTGAGCGTCTGGCCTGTTAGAAGTGACCGCCTCACCGGTAGCCATCGCCGCGCCAGCGAAAGCCGCAGCTCGAATGGCCACGCGAAACACGAATGACGCAACCGCCAGTGCAGCGGCTTTCGCGTGGCGCCGAGGAGAGACCGCGCCAACCGCGATCGCGAACGGCGGCGCAGCGCGTTCACCTTGTTATCCAGCTGGAAGTAAGAAATCGATCGCCCCAGGTTTTCGAAATCACGGCCCCGCAGCCACGGCAATCGGGTCACGCCCAGGTCGATGTTCGCCCACGCCGCGAGAGACTCCGGTTCTTCGAGCCCGCGATCGCGGAGTTCGGGCCAGATCGGAATTCCGGGGTATGGGGTGAATACGTTGGGGGAGAAGAGGACGTTATCGTGGCGTTCCGCGATCTCTGCCATGACACGCAGGGTTTCCCGCCGATCGCGTTCTTCTTCGCCGGGATACCCGAAAATCAGGTTGAAGCCCGCCCGAATACCGGCCTGGCCACATTTGCGGGCCGCTTCATGCATGTCCTCGACATGCTGATGCCGCTTATTCATCCGCCGCAGGACTTCGGGCGATGCCGACTCCGTGCCGAAGCCGATATGAGTTACTCCGCTCCTGGCGAGCAGGCGGACATCCTGATCGCTCATCCGGCACAACAGGTCCGTGGAAGCCTGAAAGGTCCATCGGAAGCGCACACCGGAATCGAGAAAACCGCGGGCGATCGCCAGGGCACGATGGACCCCGACGAGAAAATTCGAATCGACGAGCGCAATTTCGTCCAGCCGCCACTTCGCCACCAGGCGCGTGACTTCGGAAACCACTCGCTCCGCCTCATAGGGGTTAAACCGGCGGTTGTAAAAGACCATGTCGGTGCAGTAGTTACAGGCGTAAGGGCAACCGATGCTCGTGGCGTACGGAAGCTTGCGTAGCCCGCAGGCGCGTTCGTACGCGTCGAAATCCACCAGATCGTATGCGGGAGCGGGCAATTCGGAGAGCGGAATGGCCGGGCGATCGGGATTCCGGCGAATGCGCCCGTCTCGTTTGAACCAGCAGCCACTCACCAGATCGAGCGGTTTGCCAGCCTGCAGCCGGTCGAGAATTTCCACCAGGGTCCGCTCGCCCTGATGGCGGACGACGATATCGACATAATCTTCGCGGAGCGTCTGGTCCGTCGCAAGACTCGGATGCCATCCCCCGAAGATGACAGGGATCTCCGGCCGCAGTGCGCGAACCATCCGGCTCATCTCGATCGCCTCGAGGATCATGGGTCCCGTCAGAAGCGAAACGCCGAACGCCGCGCAACCTTCGAGATCGTGGCGGATCCGCGCGCGATAGTCGGGATGCAGCGCCCCGTCGATGATGGATGGTTCGTAACCCGCTTCGCGCAGGGCGGCCGCAAGGCTCAGTAGACCGAGTGGCGCGCCGAGCACCCGGCCCGAGTACGGCGGAAGAAACAGGATGATTTTGCGCATCGGTCCGTCGAACCTGAGACATCCGGGACGCCTCCCGGAGAACACACTAATAAGCCCCTTTGCCGCTCAGCACGACGGGTA
>DASZUZ010000720.1:0-1793 GCA_035547415.1 Bryobacteraceae bacterium
AACTCTCGAACATGCCATGGCGCGCCACCCCCTCAGCAGGCTTTGCACGCCGGAGGATGTTGCCGATGTGGTCGCCTTCCTCTGCTCGGACGATTCCAGGTTCGTCACCGGTCAGAGCATCAACGTGAGTGGCGGTTTCGTCATCTAGCGCTTCTTACCCGCCAATTCGCAGGATGGCCAGCAGCCAGTGATCGCCCGCCCTCGGATCGCGTGGCCGGCTGGTGAGCAGGCTGCGCCCGGCGCGCATCCCGCGCAGAAATTCGCGCGCCATCCCGGACCCCCCGATCTCCTCGCGCTGAACCGCGAACCCCAGCGTTTCGAGATGCTCGATCCCGCACCCGTATCGTTGAGCGAGCAACCCGATCGTTCGGGACGAAAAGTATTGCAGTTGATCCAGATCGCACCGGAATCCGGCCCAGCACTTCGAGCCCGCGCCGCCGTTTTGCGAAAGCGTCAGCAGCAGCCCCCGAGGCCGCAGGGCCCTGACCGCATCTTCAAAAACAGCCAGCGGCTCCTCCGCGACCCCGAGTAAGTTCCCCGTAACGACGACGTCGAACAATCCGGACGCGCTGTTCCGCGCTACCGCTGCACCCTGACGGCGCACGCCTTCCAGGAATTCCGCGTCCTCATGTCCCAGGCTCAGAAGTCTCTTATTCTTCAGTCCTCCGGCGAGCACGGCCAGACGCGTGACCCGCACCGAACCGTCGGGATCGGGCGATGCCAGCGTCGAAGCCGGATGTTTCCCGGCGGCCATCGAACGCACGTACCACAACCCACAGGCGTCACACCTCGCCACCTGCCGCCCATCCGGCCGGACAACTTCCGCTTCGTGCCGCGCGCCGCAAAGCGGGCACCCGCGCTCACTGGAGCAGGTCATTCAGGGCTTTGACTTTCTTCACGTCGAACTTGGGCTTCCGATCGTAGGTCATCAGACCATTGACTTCCTGTTCCACATCGGTGAGTTGCGTGTAGCAAATCCCCGTGATCTGCGGTATGGCCACAAGCCCCCGGTACAGGCTTTCCAGTCTGTCCATCGCATCGCCCGCTGTTTTCTCCACGCCCGAATACCCCCACGCTTCCGCAGGCGCGTCATTCCCCCGCGGAATATACGCGATCCCGCCGAATTCAGAGAGATAAATCGGAGATCCGTTGTACGAATAACCCGCGATGAGCGCCGGACGTCCGTTATCCGGAATCCGCACCGGCTTGCGCGAGAGGTCTTTATAGCGCTCCCACAGCAGGGACCCGTTCTTGGTGTAATCGTGGATAGCGAAGAGATCGGTCATGTCCGTGTGCATCCAGCCCTCGTTGTCGATCACGAGCCGCGAGTCGTCGAGCGTGTGCGTCAGCGTATAGAGTTCCTTCAGGTGCATCTGCTGCCGCTGATCGCGAAGATCCGGCACGCCCCAGCTTTCGTTCAGCGGCGCCCAGATGATGATGGACGGATGATTGATATCGCGCAGAACGGCTTCGTTCCATTCGCGCGTGAACCGGTCGGCGTACTGTGGATCGAATCCCTGTGAGTTCGCCATCTCTCCGGAAACGAGCAGGCCCATCCGGTCGGCCCAGTAGAGGAATCGCGGGTCTTCCACTTTCTGGTGCTTGCGCGCGCCGTTGAAGCCCATTTCCTTGGTCATTCGGATGTCGTACTGAATCGCCTGCTCCGATGGCGGCGTGAGGATCGACTCGGGCCAGTAGCCCTGATCCAGCACAAATTTCAAATAGATCGGTTTGCCGTTGAGGAGCACTCGCCCGTCGCGCGTTTCAACGGTTCGAAATCCGAAGTACGACCG
>DASZUZ010000721.1:0-8856 GCA_035547415.1 Bryobacteraceae bacterium
TAAAACTTTTGAATGGCTACCAGGGATATGTTTTTTCGACCCTGCATTACGCGCTGTTTCATATACTTTTCCACTTCCGCGTGGCGTTTCTGACAACCTTCACTGGCACGAAGAATTGAGGCGCGCAATGACCGATTCTGCTTCGTCGCAAAGGCGCGCGATGAGTTCCGAGGCTGTTTCGGACTTTGCCATCCTGACACCCTGTCCCGCCCACAGCGACAGAAACTCCGCCCGATTCTGTTTTGCGGCTTCGGTTCGCAAGGGCCGCGTGAGCGCATTCTGCAGGGGGAAGGGAAGGATGGCGCCGGCTGTCTCCACCTCGGTCATGAACCGGTTGACGATGCCGCGGGCCACGCGTCCCGAAAAAGCCCGCGTCACTCTGGTGTCTGTTTCCCGGGCGTTCCGGATTGCCGCGCGATAAGCGCCGGAGATGCCCGATTCCCTGCACATGAGAAATGCGGTTCCCATCTGGGCCGCATCGGCTCCGAGCGCGAGCACGGCTGCGATGCCTCGCCCATCCATAATCCCGCCCGATGCGATCACCGGGATTCGTACGGCATCCGCGATTTGTGGAGTGAGAGCGAGCGTGCCGACCATGGCGGAATCGAAGCCGGTGAGAAATGTTCCTCGATGGCCACCGGCCTCACTGCCCTGCGCGACCACGGCGTCCACACCCGCATCCGCGAGCGCGACCGCTTCGTCGACGCTCGTGGCCGTGCCCATGACGTACATGCCCCGGCTATGCAGGCGTTCGATATCGGCGGGCGAGAGCAACCCGAAGGTGAAGCTGAAGGCGGAAGCGCCGGATTCGAGCGTGGCGTCCAGTTGCTCGCCGAAGGAAGCGACTTCCGGCTTCGGAAAAGACGGCGGGGCGAGCCCGAGTTCGGCAAAATACGGCGCGACGAATTCAAGAGCCCGTTGCGCGTTGGCGGGCGGTTCCGGCTCCGGCGACGGCGCGAACAGGTTGATGCCAAATGCGCGACCGGTGCGCCGCCGCACCTCGGCGGCGGAGGCGGCGATGCGCGCGGGCGACAGGTAGGCGGCTCCGATGAAGCCCATCCCGCCCGCTTTGCAAACGGCCGCAACCAGTTCCGGCGTATCGCCTCCTCCGGCGAGCGGCGCCTGAATCACGGGGCACGCGAGATGGAACCGCGCGGTGAAAGGGGTTGTCAACGGCATACGATCCAACGTTACCCCGTTCGCATAACTCAGGGGGACTGAGACGACGACTATCCGGCGAGTCAGCTATTATGAGGTCGGGATGCCCCTTGCGCCGTTGCCAACGCCGCTGCAGCAACTTGGCGGCCGCCGGTTCTCGTTTTATCCGCCGATCCGCAACGTGGAACACAACGAATGGATCTACCGGCGCTCAACGTGGTCTGAAGTCGTCGTCGTCAATACGCGATCGAGCGAAGAGGCCTGTGTGCCGAGGGCGTTTCTGGGCGAGATTTCGTTTGCGGACGCCCCTTTTGTGGTCGTCCGGCTGCGGCGCGAACTCGAGTTTCGGGAAGGCATGGTGGGGCCGTACCGCAGCCGCGTGATCGAACTTCCGGTTGCGGTCAATCAGACGGTAGTGGGAATTCCGCATCCCGATCATCCGGCTCCGGTCATCAGCATTCGTCTCGAGCCGCGGCGCGAGGCGCGGGCGAGCCGCCTGATCGGGGTGGGCGTGGTGCTGGGCGCGATGGCGTGTCTGATCGTCGCGGATATCGCGCGATCGTGGATTTCGAAGCCGCAGGTCAGCGCGGCCGATAATTATGCCCGCGTCGTGCACAAGTTCGGCACTCCCGCATCCGACCGGACCGTCTATGCGCCGCCGAGCCACGTGTATCGGGTGCTTTCTTATCCATGGCGGCATGCTTCGTTCGTGCTGATGGGATCGACGCGCGACGAAGCTCACTATATTGGCACACTGGATTCCCGCGGCCATGTTCGCGAGGCGGCGCGGCTGCCCGACGGCTCGAACACGGGCGCGCTCTTGCGTTCGCTTCCCCTCTTCTGACAATCTCAACAGTTATGGGTTTTCTGAAGCGCCTTCTCTGGGGGGCCGTCGTGTGCGTTGCCGCTCTTTGTCTGGGAGCGATTGCGACCAGCCGCGGGGAGCATATCAACAGCATCTGGCTCGTGCTGGCGGCGGGGTGCTCTTACCTGGTGGCGTACCGGTTCTATGGAGCCTTCATCGCGGCGCGGGTGATGGCGCTGAACGACAGCCGCGCCACGCCGGCGGAGCGGCTCGAAAACGGGCACGATTATCTGCCGACGAACAAGTGGATCGTCTTCGGGCATCATTTCGCCGCCATCGCCGGACCCGGTCCGCTGGTGGGACCGGTGCTGGCGGCGCAGTTCGGGTATCTGCCGGGAACGCTGTGGATCATCGCGGGCGCGGTGCTGGGCGGGGCGGTGCAGGACTTCGTGATTCTGTTTGCTTCCATGCGGCGGGACGGCAAGTCCCTGGGACAGATGGCGCGCGAAGAGATCGGAAAAGTCGGCGGGTTCGTCGCGCTGATTACGGTGCTGCTGATCATGGTGATTCTGCTGGCTGTAGTGGCGCTGGTGGTGGTGAATGCGCTGGCGGGCAGCCCCTGGGGCACGTTCACGATCGCGGCGACAATGCCGATTGCGGTGCTGATGGGGCTTTACCTTCGCTACTGGCGTCCGGGCAAGGTGCTGGAGTGTTCGGCGGTCGGGTTTGCGCTGGTGGTCGCGGCGGTGTTCGGCGGGCAGTGGGTCGCGGGATCGGGGAGTCTGGCTCCGCTGTTCACTTTCTCGGCGATGACCATCGCGGTCGGGATCATCCTTTATGGATTTCTGGCGAGCGCGCTGCCGGTGTGGCTGCTGCTGGCGCCGCGGGATTACCTCAGCACGTTCGTCAAGCTGGGCGTGATTGCGATGCTGGCGGCGGGCATCATTGCGGTACGCCCGGAACTGGAGATGCCGGCGCTGACGCGGTTCGTCGACGGGACAGGGCCGGTGTTCGCGGGGAAAATCTTTCCGTTCTGTTTCATTACCATCGCCTGCGGCGCGATCTCCGGTTTCCACGCGCTGATCTCTTCGGGAACAACGCCGAAGATGATCGCGCGGGAGCCGCACGCGCTGCCGGTCGGGTATGGCTCAATGCTGCTCGAAAGTTTCGTTGCGATCATGGCGATGGTCGCGTCCTGCGCGCTGCAGCCCGGCGTTTACTTCGCGGTGAATGCGCCGGCGGGCATTGTCGGCAAAACGGCGCAGGCGGCGGTGACGACGATCAGCGGCTGGGGATTCCCGGTGACGGCGGATCAGATGCAGGCGCTCGCGCACAGCGTGGGTGAAGTGACGTTATTCAATCGAACGGGCGGAGCTCCGTCTCTGGCGCTCGGCATGGCGCATATTTTCGCGCGGGGCGGCGGGGGCGAAGCGGTGCTCGGGTTCTGGTATCACTTCGCGATCATGTTCGAGGCGCTGTTCATCCTCACGATCATCGACGCCGGCACGCGGGTGGGACGGTTCATGCTGCAGGACCTGCTGGGGCACATCTCGAAGCCGCTGGGACGGACGAGCTGGATGCCGGGCGTGATCGCGACGAGCGCCATCATCGTGGCTGCGTGGGCTTACTTCCTGATTCAGGGCGTGCGCGATCCGCTGGGCGGCATCAATTCGCTGTGGCCGCTGTTCGGGATCGCGAATCAGTTGCTGGCGGCGATTGCGCTCTCCGTCGCGACGACCATCCTGCTGAAACTGCACGGGCCGAAGTTCATGTGGATCACGTGCCTGCCGCTGTCCTGGCTGGTGGTCGTGACGTTCAGCGCGGCGTGGCAGAAGATCTGGTCGCCGCTGCCGCGGATCGGATTTCTGGCGCAGGCGGATCAGTTGCAGGCGGGTCCGGTCTCGCCGCAGACGCAGACGCTGATCTTCAACGCGCGGCTGGATGCGGTGGTGTGCGGAACGTTCATGGCGCTGGTTGCGATCGTGCTGATCGATTCGCTGCGGCTTTGGTACGGGATTGTGCGGGGAACGGAAGACCGCACCGTGGTGGAATCGCCGTTCGTGATCTCGCGCCTGCGTTCGGAGGAAGTGTGAGCCGGGCGATTCGATGTTTTTTCAGGGGGCTGCTGGATCTTCTGCGGGAGATCGGCGACCAGAACGCTTATGCGCGGCACCTGGCGGCCCACGGGCTGAATCACTCGTCCGCGGAGTGGCGCCGCTTCAGCGACGCGCGTTTCCGGGCGAAGTACCAGCGAGCGAAATGCTGCTGACGCCCTGCTGAGGCGGCGAATGCGCCATCGCATCCGCCGCCCCCGGTTCAGAAGTTAAACCGCACCTGCAGATCGAGGCGGCGGTTGCCGGACGCTCCGCCGCCGTTGATCAGCGTGGTCGACTGGCCGAACAGCGGGGAGCTTAAATCTCCGGAAGGCTGTCCCAGGTTCGGGTGATTGATGAAGTTCCGCGCGTTCACCGCAAACACGAGTTCGCGCGATCCGCTTCGATTTTTCGATTCGCCGAGAACAAACGTCTTGCTGACGCGCATGTTGACGGAGATCAGTCCGGGACCCTGCGCGAAATTCCGCGGAATGATCGTTTCGCCAGGCATCGGGTGAAGGTCAAATGCTCCATACGGTGTTACCCGGATGTTTGCTCCGGCGACGCCGGGCGCCACGAAAGCGGGGCGGTCCAGGTAGATGCCGTCGCCATTGAGGTCGGTTCCGGTGATGATATTGAACGGACGGCCTGACGTGATGGTCATGAAGGGGCTGAAGCGAATTCCCCATTTCGTCTCAACCGAACCATGAAACTGGAGCCGGTGATGGATGTCCCAGCCGGAGCGGCCATATTCCGACGACAGGTCATACTGGTTCGCCGGGAACGAGTTGGGGCCGTCCGTGTTGCTCATGGCGGATCCCCAGGCATAGAAGGCGAAGAGACTGAATCGCGAACTGATGCGCGCGTTGACGCTGGTGATCAGTTGGTTCTGCCGGTAAATGCCGCTCGATTCGTACAGGTAGATGCCGTTGGTCCCGCCGTAGGGGAAGATTCCGGTTCCCGGCAGCGGGGCGTTGATGTCGCGCGAACGAAGATTGTGCACGCCGGAGGAATGAATGTAATTCGTCGATACCGTGACATGCTTCGGCAGTTGCCGCTCGACGCCAATCGACGTCTGGAGCAACATCGGGGCCTGCCAGTTCGCGTCGGTTTCGCGGATGGTCTGCGGGACCGCGTTATTCATCAGCGTCGCAACGGTCGGAATCGTGGGGTAGAAATCCGGAGTGGGGACCAGAAAGGATTGCTGGATCACGCCGTTCTGCCGGAGGGCGTTGAGCGTAAAGTTCTCCCTCAGGCGGTTGTAGAAGATGCCGGCTCCGCCGCGAATCACGGTCTTCGGGGCATTTGAACCGCTGGATCCGACACCCCACGCGAAACCGACGCGCGGGGCGAAGTCGGAGTGATCGCTGGTGTGGTTCTGCGCTTCGTAACGCAGACCGGCGCTGATGGTGAGGTTCTGCCGCGCGCGCCAGTCGTCCTGAATGAAAAGACCGTAGTCGTACTGATTGACGTTGGCGAGCGGGTTCCCCGCCATCAGGGAAAACTGGCTTGCGCCGCCGCCGGAAGCGCGGATCTGCGCCGGCGTGAGACCCTGCTGCATGCCGAGAAGCGTGAGACGGTAGGCGGCGAGCGAGGTGAAGGTGAAGGCGCCGGAGTAATTCTGCATCGCCTGATCTTCGAGCGTGACCGCGCGGAGGAGTCCTCCCCACCGGATCGTGTGTGTTCCCAGGGTCTGGGTCGTGAAATTCTGGACTTCGTAACGGTTCTGGTTATCGAACGAATGTCCGACGGGTGAACCGCCGGCGGTGAATGCGTCGAGGACGGAGACGATGGGCGCCGTGGAGCCTCCGCCCTGATCTGTCGCCTGGCGGTGGAAGCGGAAGCGCGATTCGTTTACGGTGTGTACGTTGAGCACGCCCGTCTCAATCAACTGGAACGTGTTCTCGCGATTGTCCACATGATAGCCGCGTTCGGGCAGCGAGAAGCCGCCGACGCCGGCGTTGTCATTCGTGTCCCGCGCGAAGCCGTAGCGGAGGGTCAGCGTGTGGTTCGTGGTCAGCTGATGGTCGATTTTGATGTTGCCCTCTGTCCCGGTGAGCGGCGTGACCACGGCTTGGGTGAAGGGCGTTATGTTGAAGGCGGAATCGAGCGTGAGCGCGTTAACGAACGCATTCTCGTTGATGTCGCGGCGCTCGAAATCGAGAAAAAACGAGGTTTTCTTGCCCAGCGGGCCGCCCAGTTCACCTTCCCATTGCCGGCGCTGGTAGGGGGGCTTGTCCGTGACGAAGGGATTGCGCGAGTTCAGCGCGGCGTCACTGAACAGAAACAGAGCATCGCCGTGGAACAGATCGCTGCCGGGCTTCGTGAGGATCTCGATGCGCCCGTGGCCGGGATGGTCGTACTGCGCGGAAAACGGGTTCTGATTGACGCGGATCTCGCGAATGGAATCTTTGGGGGGAAGCCGGCCGCCGGTGAAGCCGTCGATGAAGACCTGTCCGCCGTCGGGTCCCGCGGCGGGGCCGGCGAGGGCCTGGAGGTCGGCGCTCAGATCGTCGGGATCGTCGGGCAGCGAGTCCATATCGGTTTTTTCGAGCACGAGCGCGTCGGCGTTATTGGAGGGTTCGGTATCGAGTTGCGGGACGGAGGCGGAGGCCGCGACGGTCACCTGCTCCGCCTGGGCCTGCAGGGCGAGGGTGATGTTCAGGGTGTTGGCGCGGCCCGAGGCGACTGCGAGGCCGCTTAATTCGTAAGGCGTAAAGCCGGGCGCGTTGACGCGAATCGTGTAAGATCCGGGCGGCAACCCGTTGAACTGGTAGTGACCCTGGGCATCGCTGGTGGCGGTGCGGGTGACGGCATGGGCGTCGGAAACAATCACATCGATCTGCGGGATCAGGCTGCCGGAAGGATCTTTAATGTCGCCGGCCAGAGAAGCGGTCGAAGAAGTCTGCGCAAGAAGTGGAACGGTAAGAAGAATCAGAGCGAACAGGGGTCTGCTGAAAGACATTCCCATCCATTATCTCGGGCGACCCTGAAAAATCGGTGAAAAGGGCCGTTTTGATCGATTACTTGCCAGCCGCGAGGCTGGCCTTGCGGGCGTGTGCCAGTAGAAGATATTCCAGTAGACGGGAGAACTGCGCTCTACTAGAATGCCTTCTATAAGGAATGGCCGGCGGGAACACCGAAGCGAATCGGATCGAATTGCTCCAGGGCACCCTGGACATGCTGATTCTGCGAACTTTGCGGTGGGGACCGCAGCACGGTCATGGCATCGGTCAGGCCATCCGGCAGAACTCCGCGGACGTGCTGCAGATCGAACGGGGATCCCTCTATCCCGCCCTGCATCGTCTGGAGGCGCGAGGCCTCATCTCATCGGAATGGAGAAACTCGGACCTCAACCGGAGAGCCAGATACTACGGGCTGACCAGCGCCGGCGAAAAGAAACTCGTGGCGGAGGAGTCGAGGTGGAAACTGATGGTCCGCGCCATCTCCCGGGTCATGCGGCCCGCGAAAGGGACGTAACGAGTGCTGTGGCCCTTCAGGCAATCAAGACGGCGTGAGAAGGATCTGGAAGACGAGATCGCTTTCGACCTGGCAGCCGACACCGAGGAGCGGGTGCGAGCAGGCCTCTCGCGCGAGGAAGCCATCGAGGCAAGCCGGCGCGACCTGGGAAACAAGGCGCTGATCAAAGAAGATGTTCGTGGGACGTGGGGAACGGCCGCCTTCGGGCGGCTCGGACAGGACATTCGTTACGGCTTGCGTACGCTGCGGAAGAATCCTCTGTTTGCGGCGATGGTCGCTCTGTCGCTCGCCCTGGGCATCGGTTCGGCGACCGCAATCTACAGCGTGATGGATGCGGCCCTCTTCCGCGCGCTCCCGGTGCGTCATCCTCGCGAACTCGCGATCCTGAACTGGCGCGCGATGAAGCCGCCCGCCTCGGGATTTACCGAACCTGCAGGCATCGACCTGGTGGATGGCAGCGTTTATTCCGGGCCCGGAGGCGACAGGCTCAGCCCGGATTTCCCCTGGCCTTTTTTCTCCTCCATGCGGGACGGCAATGACGTATTCTCGACCGTGTTCGCTTATAAGGACGCGGGGCGACTCACGGTCTCCGTTGAGGGACAGGCGGAACTCGACGGTGTCGAGTTCGTCTCCGGCAACTTCTTCGATTCGCTCGGAATCAATCCGGCGGTCGGCAGACTCATTTACCACAGCGACAACCTTGCCGGGGCGCCGGCTGTCGCCGTTCTCAGCTACAACTACTGGCGCGACCGGTTTGCGGGAGACGCGGCCGCTGTCGGCCGGACGATCCGTATCGGCAAACTTCCGTTCACAATCTGCGGGGTGGCGGCGCCGGAGTTTTTCGGTCTCGCGCCGGGTTCTTCCCCCGCCATCTACATACCCATCGGGACACGGCCTGGAGTGGTTGCGTTTGCAGCAGAAGGCCCGGAAATCGCTATGTTCACGGATGCCCATTATTATTGGACCGACATGATGGGACGCCTGCGCCCGGGCATCACGATGGCTCGCGCCGAGGCGGAAACGGGGCAGCGATTTCGCCAGTTCCTGATCGCGGCGGGAGCGAACGCGAATCGCGCCGATTTCCCGTCGCTGTGGCTCGAAGAGGGCGGCTCCGGCCTCGATTCACTGCGGCGCCAGTATTCGAAGCCCCTCTTTGTGCTCATGTGCATGGTCGCTTTCATCCTGGCAATCGCCTGCGCCAATACTGCAAACCTGCTTCTGGCGCGCGCCGGGGCGAGACGGCGCGAAATGGCGGTGCGGCTCAGTCTCGGCGCGAGCCGTCCGCGCGTTCTTCGGCAGCTGCTCACGGAAAGCCTGCTG
>DASZUZ010000722.1:0-6008 GCA_035547415.1 Bryobacteraceae bacterium
CATAAACACGGATTGGCATGTGGCCATCACGCACCAGGGAACGGTACGCTTCGATATCGGCGGCATCGACGCCCGCGTCGTGAACCGTGGTGATGCCGAGTCGCGCGCACTCCTGCAGGGCTCGGGTAATCATGCGCCCGACGTGCTCCGGCGCCGGCGCGGGAATTTTTCTCTCCACCAGTTGCTGCGCGTTATCGAGCAGGACGCCGGTCGGTTCGCCGCCGGCGCCGCGAAGGATACGGCCTCCGGAGGGGTCTTTCGTGGCCGCGTTCAGATCCGCCAGTTCCATCGCTTTGCGGTTCACCCACAAAGCGTGACCGTCGACGCGCGTCAGGGCGACGGGGTTGTACGGGGCTGCGTCAGAGATGGATGCAGCAGAGGGAAAATCCGTGTTGCGCCACAGATTCTGGTCCCAGGCGCGACCCCGAATCCATTCCCCCGGCTTCGCGTTTTTCGCCGCGGACCGGACACGTTCCGCGATCTCCTGTTCGGACGTAACGCCGCGAAGATCCAGGTCTTCGAGAAACGCGCCGAGCGCGCGTACGTGACCGTGCGAATCAATGAGGCCGGGGATGACAGTTGCGCCGTGCGCGTCGATCACCTTCGTCGCCGGACCGATGCAGCGCGACAGGTCGTCGCCAACGTCCAGGATCGTTCCGGCGCGGACTGCAATGGCGGATGCACGCGGCCGGCGCGGATTCGCTGTATAGATGCGCGCATTGGTGATCGCCAGGTCGGCTGTCTGGCCGAAAGCGGCGGCGGCCATCGTGGCGGCGATGAAAAGGCGACAGCGGCGCATGAGGACTCATAATGTATTATCGCGTGTTGACCTCATGAGAGTACTGGTAACAGGGGCGCAGGGTTGCATCGGTTCGTGGGTAGTGAAGAGGCTGGTGGAGCAGGGACACGAGGTCGTCACGTTCGACGCGAGTGACAGCCTTGCCCGGCTGGAGATGATCTCCGGACCTGAAATCACCGGCAAAATCGATCGGCGAACGGGCAGGATCGAAGACACCGCGACGGTGAAGAAGCTGGTTCGGGACGAAGGGATTTCGCATATCGTTCATCTCGCGGCGGTGCTGATGCCGTTCTGCCAGAAGAACCCGGTGGAAGGCGGGCTGGTGAATGTGATCGGCACGCTGAATCTCTTTGAAGCCGCGCGCGACGCAGGCCGCGAGACGCGTATCGTATACGCCAGTTCGTCAGCGGTCTGGGGACCCACGGACGAATACGGGGAAGGCGCGTTGACGGAGGATCTGCCTCTGAAGCCCGCGACTCATTACGGCGTGTTCAAGGCGGCGAACGAAGGCAATGCGCGAATTTTCTACGACAACGACGGGATTTCGAGCATCGGACTGCGGCCCTGGACTGTATTCGGGCCTGGACGAGACGCCGGCCTGACCGCCGATCCGACGCTGGCGATGCGCGCGGTCGCGCGCAAAGAGAAGTTTCAAATCCGGCTCAGCGGGTTCATGGATATGCAGTATGTCCGCGACGTGGCGGATATCTTCATTCAGTGCCTCTTCAGTCCCGCGCAGGGGGCGCACGTATTCAATCTGCGGGGAGAAGTGGTCGAGATGGAGCAACTGCGTTCGTTGCTGGACGAACTCCGGCCGGGCGCGGCGAGCCTGATCTCCATATCGGGTCCACAGGTACCAGTCGCATACAGGATGGACGATTCGGCTCTGGTGCGAACCGTGGGCGACGTTGCGCGCACGCCGCTGCGGACAGCGGTCAGTGAAACTATCGAGGCCTTCGAGGCGCTGGCGCACTAGTCTGCCCAGTACTGCTTTTCGTGTACGGCGGGTCACGTCCGCGAGGGCATCGTCATTGCCGTCACCGAAGCCATTCACGTATGCTCGGGATCAAAGGCACGGAATGATGGCGGCGGCGCGAACAGGTTCACGCGAAGAGAGAGGTTTTTTTCAAAAAGCGCCCGCTGCATTGCTGGCCATTTCACAAATTACGCTTCGGATTACCGCGGCAAATGACCGCGCGCTGGCTCTGCTCGGACTGGATGCAGCCGGCGTGGCGAGAAAAAGCCTGGGCGATATTTTGTCCAAGGACGACGTCGATCGAGTCCTCGCCGCGCTGACTGACGAAAATTCCACGCGGGATTTGCAGGATTTTTCGATTACGGACGGAACGGGGACGGTTCGTGACGTGGATTTATCGGTGAGCCCTCTTCCGGGAGACAAGCTGGCGCTGATTTCCATCCACGACGCAGCGGCGCGGAACCGGCTTCACGAACAACTCCGGCAGGCGCAGAAAATGGAAGCGCTGGGCATGCTGGCGGGCGGGGTGGCTCACGACTTCAATAACCTGCTCACCATCATCTCGGGTTACAGCCAGATGCTGCAGGCGTCGAGCCACATGACCGCGGAGCGCGACAAAACGGCCATCGAGCAGGTGCTGAGGGCGAGCGAGCGGGCGGCCGATCTGACCTCGCAGTTGCTTGCGTTCAGCCGCCGCCAGTCCATCCAGCCGAAGATGCTCGAGATTAACCGGATCGTGGACCAGACCGCGACCATGCTGAAGCGGTTGATCGGGGAAGACATCGATCTGCGGATCATCAAGGCTCCGGACGCCGGCCGAATCCACGCGGACGCGGGCCAGATCCAGCAGATGCTGCTGAATCTCGCGATCAACGCGCGCGACGCGATGCCCGGGGGCGGTTCGATGATGATTCAGACTCGCCACGCGGAACTCGGAAGCGATTACATCGGCCAGCATTTCGGAGTGAGGACCGGTAACTACGTGCTGATCGAAGTCGCCGACACCGGAACGGGAATGGACGAGGCGACCAGGAGCCGCGTCTTCGAGCCATTTTTCACGACAAAACCGCAGGGCAAAGGGACGGGACTGGGACTATCGACCGTATACGGGATTGTCCGGCAGTGCGGTGGATCCATCGATCTGTACACCGCACCGGGCCACGGTACCACTTTCCGGGTCTACCTGCCCCAGGTGCAGCAGGCTGTGAACGAGGAACGAACCGAGCCGCGGGAGGCTCCGGGCGGGCATGAGACGCTTCTCCTGGTGGAAGACGAGGAAGGCGTACGCAAGATGGTGCACGCGGCGCTGGAACGCAGGGGCTATCACGTTCTGGTGGCGGCCAGTGGCCCGGAGGCGCTGGAGATCGCCCGGGCGCATGAAGGGTCTATCGAACTGCTGATCACCGATATGATCATGCCGAAGATGACCGGCCGGGAACTGGCGCACAAATTGAAGGAGACTCGTCCGGGAACGGGTGTCCTCTACATCTCCGGATACGCGGGAAACGCCTTGCAGAATGCGGGGACACTGGCGAGCGAGGCGGCTTTTCTGCAGAAGCCTTTCGCGCCTGTCACCCTGATGGCCCGCGTGCGTGAATTGCTCGACGGATTAAACGTGGAAGCCGGTTCAGCCGGGCACCAGTAGCAGCGAGTCGACGCGCAATCAGGGACTTGGGATAATCGGATTACCGCGCTCCGTCATGTCCCGTATCATATTCCGCGTTCTGGTTGCGTTCACGCTGGTCGTGATGTTTCTGGCCCGCCGCTCGGGCGGCCGGATGAACATCTTTGAGTTCCTGCCGTTCTATTACTGGTTCGTGATATCCGTCTTCGTGTTCGCCGCATTCGGCGCGGCGGCCGCATTCAAGGCGTGGCGCGAGCCGGTGAACCGCCGGGCATATCTGTTCGACATCATTCTTGCCGTCATCTGGATTCCATACTGGTTCGCGAATCTGCGCTGAGGCCGGCTTCTTCGGGTTCCCGGGCCAGCAGGTCGTTCATGCAGCGCGCGATCAGGGCTGTCCATCCGGTCTGGTGTTCGGCGCCGCAACCGCGGCCGGTATCGGCGTGAAAATATTCGTTGAAGCGCCTGAGTCCGCGCCAGTGAGGATCTTCGACGAAAATGCGCTCGCCGCCCTGCCAGGGCGCGCCTCCGTCCGCGTCCGGCAGAAATAACGAGCACAAACGGCGGTTGATTTCCCGGCCGACCTGCCGCAAATTCAGCATATTTCCCGAGCCTGTGGGGCATTCCACGGTGAATTCATCGCCATAAAAATGGTGATAACGCTCCAGAGCCTCGATTAACAGGTAATTAATGGGAAACCAGACGGGCCCACGCCAGTTTGAATTTCCACCGAAGAGGTCAGTAGTCGATTCGCCGGGGTCGTAGCTGACGGTCCGTTCGGTTCCGTCCACGCGCAACACATAAGGGTGCTCCCGGTAGGCCGCGGACAGCGATCGAATCCCGAAAGGCGAGAGGAACTCCCTCTCATCGAGCATGCGTGAGAGCACGCGCACAAGCCTCTCCTTTGTGGGGATCGCGAGCAGCCGGTGCCGGTGATCTTTCCTGCCCGCCGATTCCATCATGGAGATCTGCTGATAGAGATCGCCGCGGTTACGCAGAAACCACATCAGGCGCTTGCGGAAGCCGGGAAGACGGCGCACCGCGTCTTCCTCCAGAACCTCCACCGCAAGCAGCGGAACCAAGCCGACGATGGAACGGACCTTCACCGGAACAGTCATCTGGCCGGTCTGGACCTGGTCGTAATAAAAACCGTCGTCTTCGTCCCAGAGACCGTGACCGCCGAGCGTATTCATGGCGTCCACGATGGCGACGAAGTGCTCGAAGAATTTGGACGCGATGTCCTCGTAAATGGGGTCTTCGATGGAGAGTTCCATTGCGATGGAGAGCATGGTGGCGCAGTAGAACGCCATCCAGGCCGTGCCATCCGCCTGCTCGAGCACGCCGCCGTACGGCAGGGGCTGGGAACGATCGAAGACTCCGATGTTATCGAGGCCGAGGAAGCCTCCCGAGAACACCTGCTTGCCCTCCACGTCCTTCCGGTTGACCCACCACGTGAAATTGAGCAGGAGCTTCTGGAAGACACGTTCGAGGAAGGCGCGATCGCGTTGTCCGAAAGGCGCCGATATCTTGTACACGCGCCAGGCGGCCCACGGGTATACCGGTGGATTTACGTCATTGAAAGCAAATTCGTAGGCCGGGATCTGCCCGTTGGGGTGCATGTACCACTCGCGCAACAGGAGCACAAGCTGTTCTTTCGCGTAATGCGGGTCGACCTCGGCAAGGGCAACCATGTGGAACGCGTGATCCCACGAGGCGTACCAGGGAAATTCCCAGTTGTCCGGCATGGAGAGCACGTCGCGGTTGTAAAGGTGAAGCCACTCGCTGTTGCGGCCGTGCCAGCGTTCCTGGGGCGGGGGAGGGAAGGCAGGGTCGCCCTGGAGCCATTCGAGGACGCCTCGCGCGCGATCCGGAGCTGAATCGGGGCGGCCCCTTCAAACCCGTAGAAGAGATCTGCTTCGAGGATCCGTTCGCGGAAGACGCCATCGAAATCGATGTTGAGGCCTTCGCCTTTCCCGCTCAGACGGAAGCGCCACTCCATGCCGCCGCCCGCGGGGAGCGTCGTCCGATAGTATGCAGCTGCCTTCGTTCCCGTGTGGTCCGGATTGACCGCGGACCGATCGCCGTTCACGACGTAGCGGTGAAAAGCGTCTTTCACATACGGGCTGGCGTTGGGGGAGCCAAAGAGCCGCTCGAAATTGGTTTCGTTTTCGGTGAACAGGAATCGATCGGGGGGAGAAATCGCTTCCAGCGTGAAGCGGCCCAGACTCTGGTGCTCGCAGGCAATGTGTCTCGGGTCCAGTAACCGCATGGACGGTTTGGGCCAATAGCCTTCCCCTTTGCGGCCCCAGGACCAGCCGTTGCGAAACCAGATGGAGGGAAGTACGTGTAGCGGCCAGGGTTCGGGTCCCCGATTATCGATTCGCAGACGGATGAGGATGTCGTTGGGAGAAACCTTCGCGTATTCGATCTGAACGTCGAAGTAGCGGCTTTCGGAAAAGATGCCGGTGTCGAGCAGTTCGAACTCGCGGTCACGGCGGGTACGGCGACCATTCTCGTCCACGAGTTGCCGGTAAGGAAAGGCACGCTGCGGATACTTGTAGAGCGCCTTCATGTAAGAGTGGGTGGGCGTTGAATCGATGTAGAAATAG
>DASZUZ010000723.1:0-1713 GCA_035547415.1 Bryobacteraceae bacterium
TCATGGCATTCCTCTGCGCGGCGTGATTACGACGGTAACCATGGACCGGACTCATCCCGAGGAAGTCGTATTCCGGTACGACGTGGCGCTCGACGGCGATCTTACGCCGGAGCAGGAGCGGAAACTTCTGCTTGCCGCGCACGCCTGCCCGGTTCGCCGCACCTTGTCAAAGCCGATCCGTTTTGAACACGGAACGTCCGGGCCACGGTGATAGCCCGGGTGGTTCCGCTCCCGTAATTCCACCTTCTCTTTTCAATGATTTCTCTTTCGAATATCAATAAGCAGTACGGCAGGCAACTGGTCTTCGTCGATGCCTCCTTTCAATTGAATCCGGGCGAAAAGATCGGGCTCGTAGGCCCGAACGGCGCGGGTAAAACGACGCTCTTTCGCATGCTGGTCGGCGAGGAAGATCCCGACGAGGGCGAGGTGACTGTCCCGAAGAAGCTGACCGTCGGCTATTTCCGGCAGGACGTGGAAGAGATGAAGGGCCGGTCCGTGCTGGACGAAGCGATCGCCGGCAGCGGACGCGTGGGCGACCTGCACCATGAACTGGAAGCTCTGCAGCGAGCCATGGAAGACCCGGAGCAGGCGGACAAGATGGACCGCATTCTCGACCGGTTCGGCGAAGTGCAGGAAGAATACGAGCATCTGGGCGGCTACACGCTTGAAGCGCAGGCGCGCGAGGTTCTACACGGGCTCGGGTTCCAGGACGATCAGATCGATGGCGATGTGGGCGCGCTTTCGGGCGGATGGAAAATGCGCGTGGCGCTGGCGCGCGTGCTGCTGGGACGTCCGGACGTACTGCTGATGGACGAGCCGACCAATCACCTGGACATTGAGTCGATCATCTGGCTCGAGCAGTTTCTGAAGTCGCTGCCGGGCGTTCTGCTGATGACCTCGCACGATCGCGAATTCATGAACCGGATCGTTTCGAAGATTGCGGAAATCGATTCGGGCGAGATTGTTGTTTACTCGGGCAACTACGATTTCTACGAACGCGAGAGGGCGATCCGGGAGACGAATCAGCAGGCGGCGTTCGCGCGGCAGCAGGCCATGCTGGCGAAGGAGCAGCGGTTTATCGAACGCTTCCGGACGCACGCGGCCAAGGCGGCGCAGGTGCAGAGCCGGATCAAGGCGCTGGACAAGATCGAGAAGATCGAACTGCCGAAGAAGCGTCAGGTGGTGAAATTCGAGTTTCGCGTTCCGCCGCGTTCGGGCGATCAGGTGGCCGTCATCGAGGATCTGCGCAAGCGGTTCGGGTCGCGCGTGATCTACGACGGGCTGAGTCTGACGATACGCCGCGGGGAGCGGTGGGCCGTGATGGGCCGCAACGGGGCGGGGAAGACGACGCTGCTCAAGATGATTGCCGGCGCCCTTCAACCCGATTCCGGGGATGTGCGGCTGGGCGCGAGTTTGAAAATGGGCTACTTCGCGCAGCAGTCGCTCGACGTGCTGGATCCCGAACTGACCGTGATCGAGCAGCTCCAGAAGGATTTCCCGCAGGATGGTCTGGGCGCGCTCCGCTCGCTGGCGGGGGCGTTTCAGTTTTCCGGAGACGACGTGGACAAGCGCATCCGATCGCTCTCCGGCGGTGAGAAGTCGCGGCTGGCAATGGCGCGTATGTTGTACGATCCGCCGAACTTCCTGGTGCTCGACGAGCCGACGAATCACCTCGATCTTGCGACGAAGGAGATGCTTGTCGAGGCATTGAAA
>DASZUZ010000724.1:0-4005 GCA_035547415.1 Bryobacteraceae bacterium
AAGCGGGGCTATCGTATTCGGGAAGTCCCGGTGCGATGGAATCACGCCGAAGGCAGCAAGGTCGGCATGTTCACCGGTCTGCACGCCTTCGCGGAACTCGCGCAGGTGCGGCTAAACGATTTTCGGGGTCTCTACCGTTAGATCGCTTGCGAATCCAATAAAGATTGCGACGCGGACAAAATGATACGCTCTTGAGGACATGGGTCCGTATCTTCGAGTGTTCATGCTCGGGTGCGCCGCGCTCCCGATTCTTGCGCAGGCCCCCAAACCGGCGCCGGCAAAGTTCGCGCCCGCTCTTGTGGAAGCCGGCCAGGGCGAATTCGTCCAGCAATGCGCCTTCTGTCACGGAAAGGACGCAGGTGGTGGTGAAGACGGTCCCGATCTCACGCGATCGAAACTTGTAGCCGACGATGTGAACGGCGACAAAATCGGCCCCGTCGTGCGCAATGGCCGGCCGCAGACCGGCATGCCGCGTTTCACGGTGTCCGACCAGGAACTCGCGTCCCTTGTCGCGTTTATCCACACGCAGAAGACCATCGCTGAATCTCAGAACGGCCAGCGGAAGGGCGTTGATACCGCCGACCTGCGTACAGGAAGCGCCGAAGCAGGGAAACAATATTTCAACGGTGTTGGTAAGTGCAACTCCTGTCACTCCCCCACCGGTGACCTGGCGGGCGTCGCGAAAAAATACGACGGACTGCACCTGATGGAGCGCCTCATGTATCCCCGTGGAGCAAAGTCAAAGATGACCGTCACCCTTCCTTCGGGTGAGACGGTGACGGGCGAGACGGCCTATCGCGACGAATTCCACGTCGCCCTGCGTGACTCATCCGGTAAATATCGCGCGTGGCCGGCGGACAAGGTCAAGGTGAAGGTGGACGCCCCGGCCGATGCTCACGTCGAGTTGATGGCGAAGTACACCGATAACGACATTCACAATCTGATGGCATACCTGCTCACGCTCGATCAGGAGAAGAAATGAAGCTCTCGTTCACGTTGCCCGCCGCCTCACTGCTCTGCGCCGCCTCCCTGATCGCGCAGGGGACCACGCCGGACATGCTCCTGAAGCCCCCGGCCGATACGTGGCCAGGCTACCACGGCGACTTCTCGGGCCGCCGTCACAGCAGCCTGACGCAGATCACCCCGGAGAACGTTCGCAACCTCGGGCTCGCATGGGCCTTTCAGACAGGCCAGAACGCTGCGCTGAAGTGCTCGCCGATACTCGTCGACGGCGTCCTCTACATCACGGTGCCGGATAACGTCTGGGCGGTCGATGCGCGATCGGGCCATCAGATCTGGCATTACGCCTACCCGGCCAACAAAGGGTTCCACATCGGTTCGCGCGGCGTTTCCATGTACGGTGACTGGCTGTTCTTTATGACGCCCGACGCTCACCTGATCTGCCTCAACGCAAAGGACGGATCGGTTCGCTGGAACGTTGTCGTCGCCGACTCAAAGAAGGGCTACTGGACGACCATGTCGCCCCTGATCGTTCGCAATCACGTGATCGTCGGCGTGTCGGGCGATTTCGATAATCTGACCGGCTTCCTCAAGTCGATCGACCCCGAGACGGGAAAGACCCAGTGGCGCTGGGACAGCACGCCGGAAGTGGGCACCCCAAACGCCACCTCGGGCGGCATGACCTGGATGACCGGAACCTACGATCCGGGCGTGAACATGATCTATTGGGGAACCGGCAATCCCACGCCCGTGCTCACCGGCAAGACTCGACCCGGCGACGATCTCTACACGTGCAGCATTGTCGCGCTGAATCCGGACACAGGCAAACTCGTCTGGCATTTCCAGCCCTCCCCGCATGACACGCACGATTGGGACGCCGTAGAAACTCCCGTGCTCGTCGACGCTGACTTCCACGGCAAGCCGCGCAAGATGCTGATGCAAACGTCGCGCAACGGCTATTTCTTCGTGCTGGACCGACTCACCGGCGAGAGCCTGCTGACCGTTCCCTTCGGTCCCGTGAACTGGGCCAAAGGCGTCGACCAGAAGGGCCGTCCGATTCCCAATCCCGACAAAGAACCCGCTCCCGATGGTCGGCTGATTGCTCCCGACGAAGGCGGCATGACCAACTATCGCTCTCCGAGCTTCGATCCGAAAACCGGATTATTCATCGTTGATGCGCATCCGAGCTACGGCATCTACTTCGCGAAGCCCGCTGATGGAACATTTGGCTGGGCCGGAGCGGATTACGGTGTATGGGGCAAAGCCGTCCTCGAAGCCATCGACTACCAGACCGGCAAATTACGGTGGACACACGAACTCGGACCGAACGGTGCGGGCGCGGGCGTGCTGACGACGGACTCCGGCCTCACGTTTACAGGCGACGCGGCGGGAAATGTGCTCGCGCTTCGCACCAGTGACGGCAAGACCCTGTGGCACGCCGGCGAGGGCGCCGGAATGCAGAGTTCCCCCATCACCTACGAGTTGGACGGACGCCAGTACGTACTGACCAGCGCGGGCGGCGTAATGTTCTCCTGGGCATTGCCGCTATGAGAGACCCGGAAGTCATCGAAGCGGAACTGATGGAGATCAGCGCCATCGCGGAAGACGAGACCAAATTCGAGCGCATCATCGCCTGGTGCGCGACGCACCCGGACGAGGTCCCCTTCGCGATCCGGATCCTGATGAGCCGAACCTAAATGAGGAGCCGGGCTCCCCGGCTCCTCAAGACTACAGCGGAATGTTGCCGTGCTTCTTCCGAGGCATGGTATCCACTTTTGTCTCGAGCATTTGCAATGACCGGATCAGGCGCGCCCGCGTCTCCCGGGGTTCGATCACATCATCGATATACCCGTGCTCCGCGGCCACAAAAGGGCTCGCGAACCGCTCATTGAACTCGGCGATTTTGCGCGCGCGAACGTCCCCGTTTTCCCCCGCCAGTTCCCGGCGATAGACGATATTGACCGCGCCCTCCGCCCCCATCACCGCGATCTCCGCGGACGGCCATGCCAGATTCACGTCCGTCCGGATGTGCTTCGACCCCATCACGCAATATGCGCCGCCGTATGCCTTTCGCGTGATGACAGTAATCTTCGGGACCGTCGCTTCGGCATACGCATACAGTAACTTGGCGCCATGCCGGATAATGCCGCCGAACTCCTGCTCTGTCCCCGGCAGGAACCCCGGAACATCCTCGAACGTGATCAGCGGAATATTGAACGCATCGCAGAAGCGAACGAAGCGCGCTCCTTTCATCGACGAATTGATATCCAGACACCCCGCCAGAAACGCCGGTTGATTGGCGACGATTCCCACCGGCCGGCCGCCCAGCCGCGCAAATCCGACCACGATGTTCTTCGCGAAATGCTCATGAACTTCGAAGAACCAGCCATCGTCAGTCACGCGATGAATCACGTCCTTGATGTCGTAGGGCTGATTCGATTCCCTCGGCACGATACGATCGAGTTCGGGGTCGGCACGGTCAATCGGATCATCCGATGCGCGCCTTGGCGGATCCTCTCGGTTATTCTGCGGCAGGAAGCTCATCAGTTCGCGAATCATCCGCACGCAATCCGCATCGTCCTGCGCGACGAAATGCCCCACCCCGCTCACGGAATTGTGAGTCATCGACCCGCCCAGTTCTTCCTTCGTGACGTCTTCGTGCGTGACGGTCTTGATGACGTCCGGTCCGGTGACGAACATATAGCTCGTATTCGCCACCATGAAAGTGAAATCCGTAATCGCGGGCGAATAGACCGCGCCACCGGCGCACGGTCCCATAATCGCCGAAATCTGCGGAATCACGCCGCTGGCAAGCGTGTTGCGAAGGAAGATGTCGGCATATCCCGCCAGCGACAGCACGCCTTCCTGAATACGCGCGCCTCCGGAATCGTTCAACCCGATGACCGGCGCCCCGACTTTCATGGCAAGATCCATCACTTTGCAGATCTTGCGCGCATTCGTCTCCGAGAGGGAACCGCCGAAAACCGTGAAGTCCTGCGCGAAGACATATGCCGGCCGGCCGTTGATCCGGCCGTGACCGGTCAC
>DASZUZ010000725.1:0-1767 GCA_035547415.1 Bryobacteraceae bacterium
CAGCCAAACCGGAAGTCGACCATCGCGGAATCGTGCTGCCCCGTCGTCACGCACTCGGCGGCATCATCACCCCGCAGTAATTTCGGTCCGGCCGGCTCTGCATCAGACTCCGGAGCGCTCAACCGCCTCAAAGGGCAGAAAGATCGACACCACTGTGCCGTGGCACTGACCCGATTGGCAGGAACGCAGGCGAATCGCACCACCATGGCGGTCGATGATTTGCCTGCTCACCCAGAGTCCAAGGCCGGTGCCCGTCATGCCCTTGGTCGTAAAGAAAGGTTCGAAAAGCCGGCCTGCGGCGTCCTTCGCGATGCCGCTTCCCGTATCCGCAACCGTAAACACGATTCCCGCCTTGCCGTCGCGCCCGCGGTGGGCCTCCCGCACGCGGATGAACAGCGTTCCCGGATGCGGCGCCATCGCGTCCAGCGCATTGGCCACCAGGTTCGCGAGCACTTGCCGGATCTCCCCGTCGAAGCACCGCACCGCGCGGCTGACCCGCAGGCGTTTCGCAACCCTCGCGTTCGAGTTGCGCAGCCGTCCGGCGTAAATGTTCAGCACTTCTTCCACCAGCGCGGCCGGATTCACCTCCTGCGGACTCGTGGACTGGCGGTGGAACCGTAGCGTTTGCTGGGTGATCGCCGATGCTCTGCGAAGCTCGACTTCCGCAATATCCAGGAGTTTTCGCACGTCCTCCAGATCGCCGGTCGAGCGCGCGAGGAAAAGCAGGTTCGTCACCGCCTCCAGCGGATTGTTGATCTCGTGCGCAATCGAGGCGGCGAGCCGCCCCACGGCCGCCAGCTTCTCGCTCTGCACCAGGGCCTTCTCCGCCTTCTTCTGCTGCGTAATCTCCTGCGAGGCCGCGGTGATGCCCTGGATCGCCCCATCCGCGCCATACACCGGAAAATAGCTGACCGTCCAATAGCGATATTCCGTCGGGTCCGTAACGAGCGTGCCTTCCAGCGGATAATTGATGACCGGTTCGCCCCGTGCAACCTGATCGAAGAGTTCGCGGAGACCCGGAATGGGTGCCATCTCCGTGAGCGTCCTGCCGACTACCTCGTGCGGCTTCAGGCCGAAGAACGCGGCCTGCCGGTCATTCAGCCGAAGATAGTGGTAGTCGTCCAGATCGAAATACGCGAGCCCGATAGGCGCCGTGTCGTAGATCGTCTTCAACTCGGCGTGCTGCCGCTCGCTTTCCAGCGATTGGCGACGAAGTTCTTCCCGGTCGGCTTCCAGCGAGCGCAATGCCCGCGCACGCTCAATCGATTCCCAGCAGCGCGCCGCCACGGTGCCAACCAATGAGACCTCGTGAGCTTCCCAGTGGCGAGCTCGAGCGCAATGAACAGCCAGAATCGCCCTCAGCAGGCCGTCTTTGAGCAGCGGAAACGAGATCGCGCTGCGAATGCCAACGGCACGGAAGCTTCCGATTCGCTCCGTACACCGCGGATCGGTCTCGGCGTCGTCGAAAACGAATGGATGCCCGGCCTTCAGCGCCTCGTAAGCCGCGCCGGAGAACTCGCGCAGCGTATAGTCGCCCACCATCGAGGGAAGCCCATTCACGAAGTCCCCGATGATCGAGATCTTGTCCTGGTCGGAGGCCACTTCCGCATACGCGCAACGATCTACCCGAAGGTGGCGCGCAAGCAGTTCAACGGCGAGGTACGTGATCTGAACGGGATCCGTCGCGGCGCGAGTGCCCTCGTCAATCTGGGCCAAAAGACTTTCGCGTTCGCGAACCAGCGCCAGTTCGCGTCGCAAAATATGGAA
>DASZUZ010000726.1:0-8501 GCA_035547415.1 Bryobacteraceae bacterium
GGGCGGCGGCGGACGGCGAGATTTACGATATGGAAACGCTCGTCGCCGCGCATCGGACGCTGCCGTTCCAGACGTGGGTTCGGGTTCGCAATCTAAATAACGATAAGAGCGTGGATGTGCGGATCATCGATCGCGGTCCCTTCGTGGACGGCCGCATTATCGATCTCTCGCACGCCGCGGCGAAAGAGATCGACCTGATCGGTCCCGGTGTCGCACCCGTCGAGATCACGGTGTTGCAGTCACCCTCCAATCCGGAGCCGGCGCTATTTGCGGTGCAGGTTGGCGCTTTCCGGGATCGCAACAATGCCGACCGCGAGGAACAAGCGATGATCGCGGCTTACGGGGCGGCGAAAGCGGTGGAGCGTCCGGGAAATCCGAGCGTCTGGCGCGTTCTGGCAGGCCGGGAAACGTCGCCCGATGCGGCGGAACTGCTCGCGCGGCGCATCCGCGAAGAGCAGCACGTGCCGGAAGCCTTCGTGGTGCGACTGGATCCCTGATTCGTCCGACGGGCGCGGTCAGAACTTCGGGGCGTAGTATCCCTTGCGGGCCCGGACGACCAGATCTTTCCGGGTCCTGACTTTCACGGTCACCGGGTGATAGAGGCCGTCGGCTTTCAGCGGCTCCGGGCGATAAAAGATGTTGTATTGATGCCGGAGTTCGTTCGCGATGTTCTCGAACGACTGGTCGAGGTCCTCCACTTTGAACGGGAAGAATGCCTGTCCGCCGGTTTCTTCGGTCAGATATCGCAGGACCTTGTCTCCGTCAAGATCATCGCGTTTCGTGTTGGTCGAAATCGCATAGATCACGACATCGGCCTTCTGGGCCATCTCGAGAGCCTGATCTCGTGAGTAGCGGCTCTGGGTGTCATCCCCATCGCTGATGAGGATCATGGCGCGGCGGAATTTGTCGCGCGGCTGGTCGAGCATGAGCTTTTCTTTGGCGGCGAAGTAGATCGCGTCGTAGAGCGAGGTTCCGCCACCCGGCCGCATGCTCTTGATGCCCGTTTCGAGTTTTTTCAAATCATCCGTCAGGTCGCAGACCATTTCAGCGGCGCTGTCGAAGCTGACGAGCATCATGCGATCCTGACGCGGGCGCATGACGCTCTGCATGAACCGGACAGCCGCTTCCTGTTCGAACCGGAACTGTTCGCGGATGCTGTTGCTGGTGTCGACCAGAACAGCGAGGCGCAGCGGCAGGTCGGACTCCGCGGTGAACTGCTGAATGGTCTGCAGCTTCTTGTTCTCTATGATCGAAAAATCGTCTTTGCCGAGATCGGTGACGAAGCGACCCTTCTTGTCGGTGACCGAAAACAGGATGTTGACGCGCGTGACGTCCAGAGTGATTTTCGTCTGTTCATCTTCGCCGTTCTGTGGGGGCAGTTGCTCCGTCGAGAGCGAACTCTGTCCGCTGACCGGGGTTTTCTGCGCCCACAGCGTCAGCGCGAGGCACACGGGGACGCACAGAGCGGCGGACCACAGAAATTTCATATATTGTTCATTCTACCTGTAAAAGAGAGTCCTTCCAGGCCGTCAGGTCCGGCGGAAGCGGCGATTCGACAGTGACCGGTTCGCCGGTCGCGGGACTCCGGAAACCGAGCCGGTGGGCGTGCAGGAAGTAGCGATTCCACGGCGAACGCTTCGCGCCGTAGAGGTGATCGCCCGCGACAGGGTGGCCGAGGGCCGCCATATGCGCACGGATCTGGTGGGTGCGGCCCGTACCGAGCCGGATGCGCAGGAACGTGAAGCCGACGAATCGTTCCAGGGCTTCCCATTCGGTGAGGGACGGGCGTCCCGTGGCCAGTTTTGCCGTCATCCTCGCGCGGTTCTTCGGATCGCGGGAGATGGGTTTCGTGATCCGGCCGGATCCGGACAGCGATCCTTCGACGAGGGTCAGATAAATCTTTTCGACCTTTCGGGAAGAGAACTGCAGAGCAAGATCCCGATGGGCTTCGTCGGTCTTCGCGACGGCCAGGACGCCGCTGGTGAAGCGATCGAGGCGGTGAACGATGCCCGGCCGCAGTTCGCCGCCGATTTGGGAAAGGGCGCCGAAGCGATGCAGCAGCGCGTTTACCACGGTGCCGTGATGGACACCGGCGCCTGCGTGTACGACCATTCCGGGGGGCTTGTCGATCGCGACGACCGCCGGATCTTCATAAAGGACGGTGAGCGGGATTTTTTCGGGAGTGGCTTTGAGCGGCGGTAGTTCGGCTGGCTCCAGGGCGATCTCTTCGCCGCCACGGATCGTATAAGAAGGTTTCCCGGCGCGCCCGGAGACGATGGCGCGGCCTTCGCGGATCCAGGATTGCAGGCGCGAGCGGCTGAACTCGGGCAGACGCTCGTGCAGGAATGCATCGAGCCGTTTTCCGCGATCGGAAGGGAGGGCCTTCAGGTTCACGCGAGGGCCTGTGTGCCGGACTCGGACTGAAACCGGGTCGAAATCGCCGACTGAGCGCTCAAGACGTAAATTAGCAGACGCGGGGCTATGCGCGAATCGGCGTGGCCGGCCGACTGCGCCGGAACAAAGCAACGGCAACCGCGAACGCAACCCCAGCGCCGAAACCCGTTGCCATGAACGCTACACGATTGGGCCAGGCGGGTGTCGCCGGCAGACTCGGGGGATCGAGCACTTCGAGCAGTTGGGCGTTTTCGGCGGAATCCCGACCCGACAACTGGCGCGCCGATGCCCGAACGATGTCAATCTGCGCTTCGGACAATCGGGCGATCAGAGCCTGCACGGTCTTTTGGGCGAGCGCACGGTCCCGATAGGTAAACGCCACCGTAAACACCGACGTCTTTTCCGGCGCTCCGGGAACGAGGGCAATCCGCATATCGTTTCGCATCGATTCCACCACGTCTTCCAGCGGCGTGTTTTTTCGTTCGGTGGGATAGAGCGAGAGTTCAGGCTCCTGCATCACGTCGGCGAGCGACTTGCGGTTGAGCGCGCTGCTTTGCCACTGCGGCAGAGAAGATCTGAACTCACTCCGGGTGAGTCGCAGGACGGCCGTTGAGGTGTATCGCGGCGTCACAAGAAATGAAACGAGCAATCCCGTCGAAAGCCCGGCGACAGAAAGGACAAGCGCCAGGGCTGGAAATGAAGGCGTCTTTAATTGCATGCGCAATGCTCCCGTGAAAACATCGAAGACCGCGAGCCATCCGGGCGACGAATCTTCCACCAAAGCTCTTAATTCTTCGCCGTAGCGCTGTCGCCACGCCGCGGGATAGAGCCGGATCAGCCAGCCAGTCAGCAGTTTCATGCGTGTTTCAGCCTCGCGAGGCCAGTTTTCACGACCAGTTCCATCGCGTCCAGTGCCTCCTGAAGATGCGCACGCCCGGATGGCGTGATCGCGTAAGTCTGACGCCGCTCTTTCGGCCCGACGGGGCGGATCCAGCCACGCTCCTCCAGCCGCGTGATCGCGCCGTACAGCGTGCCAGGGCCGAGCCGCGTCCGCGCGAACTCTTCAACATCCTGCATGATTCGATAACCGTGTTTCTCGCCTTCGGCGAGGCTTGAGAGAACAAGAAGAGTTGGATCGGACATGGAGTATTACGTGACACGTAGTATCGTACCACGTAATATCATGCCGGAGATGGCCGCGTTACGAAGAAATTTTCGTTTTCGGGTGCGCTTTGTCGTAGACGCGGGTCAGGTCCTCGAGCGAGACCTGTGTATATTTCTGCGTGGTCGACAGGCGTGCGTGGCCGAGCAATTCCTGAATCGCGCGCAGGTCGGCTCCATCGCTCAGAAGGTGGGTCGCGAAGGCGTGGCGCAGAGTGTGGGGGTGAATTGAAGAATCGCCGACCACGTATGTGCCATAGAATTTCACGATGGAGCGCGCCCCCCGGTCCGTGAGCCGCTTGCCAAGATAATTCAGAAACAGAGCCCGCGCGTCTTCGACCGGACCGCGGTCGTCGAGATACGCCTCGAGTGCGGCTGCGGCTTTCGTACCGTAAGGGACCTGCCGCTCCTTGCGGCCCTTGCCGCGCACCCGAAGCCAGCGCTCCGCCCGGTCCAGATCGTCCAGGTTCAGGCCGACGGCCTCACTGATGCGCAGACCGCAACCGTACAGCACCTCGAGCAGCAGGCGGTCGCGCTTCGGAAACGGCCGCTCGAGACCCGGGGGTAATTCGGCATCCACCAGGGCGTTCGTCGTTTCCGGGTTGGGGACATCAGGCAGTGTTTTCGGCATCTTCGGCAGATGCAGCAGGCGCGCGGGGTCGGCGGCGATGCGGAAGTCGCGCGACAGAAAACGGAAGAAGCTTCGCACCGCCGCGAGCTTCCGGCGGAGAGTGGCGGGTTTGTGCTGGCGCTCGTAAAGATGAGCCAGCCATTCCCGGAGCAGCAGCAGATCGAAGTCGCCAGGCGCCGGCGGCGCGCTGCCATCGGGCGAGA
Source organism: Bryobacteraceae bacterium (assembly GCA_035547415.1). Taxonomy (GTDB): domain Bacteria; phylum Acidobacteriota; class Terriglobia; order Bryobacterales; family Bryobacteraceae; genus BOG-234. The sequence continues at coordinate 4,390 of DASZUZ010000726.1, forward strand.
AGTATTCGGTGAATTCCCGCAGATCCGAGCCGTAGTTGCGGAGAGTGTGCGGCGATTCGTTGCGCCGCTCCAGTTCCGCCATGAAATCGCGGATCGCGTCGCCGAGATCAGACATGCACCGATGTATAAGCCTCCAGCTTTTCCAGCGCCACGCGGCAGATCTCCGTCTGGCGCTCCCGGCGATCTTTGATCGCCTCCGGCAGAGGAGGGAACAGGTCGAAAGCGATGTTCGCGGGCTGGTAATGGCGAGGGTCGGCGTGCGAGATGTAATGGCAGAGAGAACCGACGGCTGTTTCGCGCGGGAACGGACGCGGCTGTTCGCCGGAGATGTGGGCCGCCGCCAGCATGCCTGCGACGAGTCCGGTAGCGATCGACTCCACATAGCCCTCGACACCCGAGATCTGTCCGGCGAACAACACGTTCGGATGCGCCCGCAGTTGCAGGGTGTCCGTCAGCAGCGCGGGGGCGTTGATGTAAGTGTTCCGGTGAATCTGACCGTAACGAAGGAATTCGGCGTTCTCAAGTCCGGGAATCAACCGCAGGATGCGCTTCTGCTCGGCGAAGCGGAGGTGGTTCTGGAAGCCGACGAGGTTGTAACTATCGGCGCGCAGATTCTCCTGCCGGAGCTGCACGACCGCATAGGGCCGGCGGCCGGTGCGCGGATCGGTCAGGCCCATCGGCTTCATCGGCCCGAAGCGCAGGGTATCGGGACCGCGCCGGGCGATCTCTTCGATGGGCAGGCAGGCTTCGAAGTAGGGCACATCGTTCGGGATATGCGATTCCACTGCCTGCGCCGCCATCAGTTCCGTTACGAACCGGTCGTACTGTTGTTTGTTGAACGGGCAATTCAGATAATCGCCCGTTCCATCGAGGGATTTATCGTAGCGCGAGGCGGCGAAGGCGATGTTTCTGTCGATCGTGTGGGCATCCACGATGGGGCTGATGCTGTCGTAGAAGAACAGCCGGTCCGATCCCGTGAAGCGGGACAGACTGGCGGCGAGTTCATTGCTTGTCAGCGGACCGGTCGCAACGATCGTTATTTGCTGCGGGTCGAGGTCGGTGATCTCTTCGCGGCGGATCTCAATCCGGGGGTGGGATTCGATGGCATCACTCACTTCGCCGGCGAACACGACGCGATCCACCGTGAGCGCCTGACCGCCGGGTACGCGCGATCTCTCGGCCGCGCGCATGAGCAGCGAATCCAGACGGCGGAGTTCCTCTTTGAGCAGCCACGATGCCGAAGGGCGCTGATCGCTCTTCAGCGAGTTGCTGCAAACGAGTTCGGCAAAGCGATCCGTCTGGTGCGCGTCTGTCGTACGGATGGGGCGCATCTCGAACAGCGTGACATCGATTCCGCGCGAGGCGAGTTGCCAGGCGGCTTCCGTTCCGGCGAGGCCGCCGCCGATAATCTGGACCGGGTTACTCAAATCCTATTTTAGTTTCGGCCCGACGCCGACGTTCACGAGCTTGTACACGTCTCGTTTGGAAAGGCCGCGTTCGCGAGCCACGGTCTTGATCGCGTCCATGCGCGGCATCCCGGCGCCGGCGAGAAGATCGATGGCTTCCTCGATCGATAAGTCGGTCGGCTCGGGCTCCGTGGCTTTGGCGATCAGAATGACGAATTCGCCGCGAATGCTGTCGCGCGCCTGGAGCTTCTCCAGAATTTCGGCAGGCGTGCCGCGCAGCGCCTCTTCATGAATCTTGGTCAGTTCCCGCGCCACGACGATTTCACGGCGGCTGAACGCATGGGCGATGTCGGCGAGCGATTCCAGAATGCGATGCGGCGCTTCGTAGAAGATGAGGGTCGCCTGTTCGTGCGTGAGGGATTCGAAGAGCTTCAGCCGCTGGCCGGACTTCGCGGGCAGGAAGCCGGCAAAATGGAATTGATCTGTGGGCAAGCCGGAGATGACGAGCGCGGCGAGCAGAGCAGACGGGCCCGGCAGCGCTTCCACTTTAATGCCCGCCTGCACGGCTCCGCGGACGATGCGATAGCCCGGATCCGAGAGCAGCGGCGTTCCGGCGTCGGAAACGATCGCTCCTGTCTCCCCGTTTTGCAGACGCGCGAATAACTCGGCCGCGCGCTCGCTTTCATTGTGCTCGTGGTAGCTGATCGTCTTTGTCGAAATGCCGTAATGATGCAGAAGGTGACCCGTGGTGCGGGTGTCTTCGCAGGCGATCCAGTCCACTTCCTTGAGGATTCGGACGGCCCGGTAAGTGATGTCTTCGAGATTACCGATAGGGGTGGAAACCACGTAGAGGCGCCCGGGCATACCCCGAGTATAGGTCCCATGCTCACGACCCCTGGGTGCTATCCCGAGAAGCGGTGAGCTTGTGGCGGGGCTCACCGGCGGTCGGCCTGAAGGCGGACCTCTACTGCTTTGCGACGAAGTCTTCCATTACAGCCTTTCGCAGCAGGTCCGGAGGCAGCAGTCCCTGGGCGAGGATGAAATCGTGGAAGCGCTGTACGTTGAACTTCGCGCCGAGCGCCTTTTCGGCTGATTTTCGGATTTCGAGCAGCCGGGTGAATCCATCGAAATAAGAGACGGCCTGCCCCGGCATGCGGAATGTGAATCGCTCGACTTCTTCCGTCGCGAAAGCTTTCGAGCAGACTACGTCTTTCTCCAGGACCTGCATGGCCTGCTCGGGCGTGACTTTTCCTTCCTGCAACTCGGGGTCGAGGAATGCTCGCGCGGCTCGCAGCAACCGGAGTTGAAGCGAAATCAGCTTGCCGTCTTCCGGCATGTAGGGCAGCATGAACCATTCAGAGTAGAGTCCCCAGCCTTCCACGTTCGTGCTGTTGAAGGCGAACAGGGCGCGCGCGAGGGAGACCCCGTGCTCCACCATCGAATCGAACTGCAACTCGTGTCCCGGCCGCGCCTCGTGCGCGGTAAGGGTCCATGCGGCCGCGGCGAAGGTGAAATCGTCGTACTTCAATGCCGCGCCGCCTTCGCCTTTTGTCTCAAGCGGCAGCACAAACTTGCCGCGCTCGCCGTGATTGTTCAGTAATGGCGGCGGCTGCATGTGGGGCGCGGGCTGCTGCGCTGTTTCGGCGGCAGTAGCGATCCGGATGATCGCGGGCCGCGCCGGCAGCGTCAGCAGGTGATTCGCGCGGATGATGTCTTCGATCCGCGCGAGGGTCTTCTCGTAAGCCGGCAGGATGTCCTGACTGTTGAACTGCTCCTTTTTCAGCTCGTGAATGACGTCGCGGTAATCCGAGGATGTCAGGTGGCGTTCCTTTGCTACTTGCGCCGCTACCTGCTGCATTTCTCCCTGAATCTCGGTGAAGCTCTGGTGGGCCAGACGCTTCAGGTCGTCCGTCGCGTAGTCGACGCCGTAGTTATCGAGTTCGGTTCGATAGATGGCGGGCGGCAGCCGGAAGTCCGTGCGGGATTTCGGCAGCACTTCCCTGCGCACGAAATCGTCATATTCGGCAAGCTGTTCCTTCAGCTTTGCGTACGCTTCCTGATAGCCTTTCAGCCTGTATTTTTCATATAACAAGCCAATACCCGTGATGTACGTCTGCGTGTTGCCGAGGTCTTTCTCGACTTCCATCCGGGAAGGGCCGAGCAGGCCCGGCGTTTTCATCCTGTCGCGAAAACGCTGCTCGGCGAGGGTTGTGATGGGTGTGAAGCCAGGTTCCAGCCCCGTGTACTTTTTCAGGCGGACGATGGCAGCGGGGCGGCGCTCCGCCTTTATCTGATCGTCGAGAAGACTCTTCTCACCGAAGAAGATGAGACTTGCGACGTCGTAGTACGGAAGGAACGTTTTTTCATTGACGTCAATGGAGCGGATCTGGCGGTCGGCGGCGCCGATCAGAATCTGAAGATCCTGGCGGACCAGCGGATCCTCTTCGGAAGCCAGCTTCGTTTGTAATTCAGCCCGAGCCTTCGCAATGTCGGCGCGGTGGCGCTTTGACATTTCCTCCGTGGGTTTGCTGACCTGCTCGTCGAGTCCCGGCACGCCCTGCGCGGACGCGCCTTCAGGTCCGTATTTCGCGCCGATCGCGATCAGAATTTGAGCGTTCCGATTGCTCTTCGCCACCCACGCGGGCGGTGTCTGGGCCAGGGCCGTGAACGCAATCAGAAATAGAGTGATTCTCATATCGGTTTGTA
>DASZUZ010000727.1:0-10854 GCA_035547415.1 Bryobacteraceae bacterium
CTGGTTTCTCCGATATCAGCTGCAAGCGGTTCCCGGCGTCGCGGAGGTCGCGCCGCTGGGTGGCTTTGTCCGCCAGTATCAGGTGAACGTCGATCCGGTGAAACTGCAGGCGTACAGGATTCCGATCAGCCGCGTGGTCGATGCCGTCAGAACGGGCAACAACGACGTCGGCGGCAGGCTGGTGGAGATGAGCGGCGCCGAGTATATGGTGCGGGGCCGCGGATACGCGCGTTCAACCGCGGATATCGGAAACATTGTCCTGACCGCGACCGGAGAAGGAACGCCCGTCCGCGTGCGCGACGTCGGCACTGTCGTGCTCGGACCCGATATCCGGCGCGGCGTGACGGACCTCAACGGAAACGGAGACGCCGTATCGGGCATCGTTGTAATGCGTCAGGGAGAGAATGCGCTCGCGGTTATCGATCGGGTGAAGGCGAAGCTGAAAGAAATTGAACCGGGCCTGCCCGCCGGCGTCAAAGTAATTCCGGTCTACGACCGCTCGGAACTGATCCTTCGATCGATCGACAACCTGAAACACACGCTGATCGAGGAACTGATCATCGTCTCCATCGTTATTCTGATCTTCCTCTGGCACATTCCGAGCGCTTTGATCCCGGTCCTTACCATTCCCGTCGCCATCGTGATCTCATTTATTCCCATGCGGCTGATGGGCGTAACGTCGAACATCATGTCGCTCGGTGGCATCGCCATCGCGGTCGGCGCAATGGTGGACGCCTCGATCGTCGTCGTCGAACAGACGCACAAGAAGCTGGAAGAGTGGGAGCGGACAGGCCGGAAAGCGGATTACCACCGCGTTGTCATCGATGCGGTCAAAGAAGTCGGCGGGCCGAGTTTCTTCGCGCTTCTGGTGATTGCGGTCGCGTTCATTCCGGTCCTCGCGCTCGAAGCGCAGGAAGGCCGTCTATTCAAACCACTGGCCTATACCAAGAACTTCTCGATGATTATCGCGGCAATTCTCGCCATCACCCTCGATCCCGCCGTGCGGCTCCTGCTCACGCGCATGAAGCAATTCGAGTTTCGGCCGCGATGGCTGGCGAGAATCGCAAGCGCGGTTCTTGTCGGCAAAATCCACTCGGAGGAGACGCATCCGATCAGCAGAATACTGATTCGCCTGTATCATCCGGTCGCCGCATGGTCTCTGCGCTGGAAATGGGCGGTGTTGCTGGCGGCGGGGGCTCTCGTTTACGTGACCATCCCGGTTTACAGAAAGCTGGGCTCCGAATTCATGCCCCCACTCGATGAGGGAGTGCTGCTCTACATGCCGACTACCGTGCCCGGCATCTCGGCCACGGAGGCGGAGAAACTCCTTCAGGCGCAGGGCCGCATTCTGGCGCGCTTCCCCGAAGTCGAGCAGGTATTCGGGAAAGCGGGGCGCGCGGAAACCTCGACCGATCCGGCGCCGCTCTCCATGGCGGAAACGCTCGTCACGCTCAGGCCGGTCAATGAATGGCGAAAGGCAGATACCTGGTATTCGCCATGGGCTCCCGAATGGATCAAGCCGTATTTCCGGCGCATCACGCCCGATCACATTTCGGAGGATCAACTGATCGATCAGATGAACGAGGCGCTTCGCATGCCCGGCGTTTCGAACGCGTGGACGATGCCCATCCGGAACCGCATCGACATGCTCACGACCGGAGTGCGAACTCCGGTGGGCGTAAAGATATTCGGTTCCGACATCAACATGGTCGAACATCTGGGCCGCCAGATCGAGGCGCTGCTCACGCCGATGCGCGGAACTCGCAGCGTGTTCGCCGAACGCACGACGGGCGGGTATTTCCTGGACGTGGTGTGGAACCGCGCCAGACTGGCCCGCTACGGGCTGAGCATGGAAGACGCTCAGAGTACGGTAATGAGCGCCATTGGCGGGGAGAATATTACGACCACATTCGAAGGCCGCGAGCGGTATCCGGTCAATGTCCGGTACCTGCAGGGATTTCGCAGCGATCCCACGGCGATCGGCCGCGTTCTGGTGCCGGCGATGGGGCGGCAGATTCCGATTTCGGAACTCGGCGACGTAAAACTGGTCTCCGGTCCGTCCATGTTCCGGGATGAAAACGGGCTGCTGAGCGGCTATGTCTATGTAGACGTCTCGGGCCGGGATATCGGCAGCTACATCGAAGAGGCAAAACAGGTCGTCAACCGTGGACTGAAGCTTCCGGCAGGCTACTCGATCGCCTGGAGCGGACAATACGAGGCGATGGCGCGAGTGCGCGAACGGCTGACGCTGGTCGTGCCCATGACGCTTTTTCTGGTGCTGATGCTGTTGTACCTGAATACGAGATCCGTCGCCAAAACCACGCTGATTGTGCTCGCGGTGCCCTTTTCGGCGGTCGGCGCGATCTGGCTGCTCTATCTGCTCGGCTACAACCTGAGCATCGGCGTGTGGGTCGGGCTAATCGCGCTCATGGGCGTGGATGCCGAGACGGGCGTATTCATGCTCCTTTATCTGGATATTGCTTACGAACATGCCGCGCGCGAAGGGCGCCTCAACAGCCTGAGCGACCTGCAGGAGGCGATTCTGGAGGGCGCGGTCAAGCGCATCCGGCCGAAATTCATGACCGTGGCGGCGATGTTTCTGGGGCTGGCGCCGATCATGTGGTCCGTGGGCACCGGGGCGGATGTGATGAAGCGAATCGCGGCCCCGATGATTGGCGGCATCTTTACTTCGTTCATTCTGGAACTGGTTGTTTATCCCGCAATTTATGAGATATGGAAATGGCATTTCGAACTGAAGCCAAAACTTGCGCAGTCCTGATGCTCTGGCTTGCCCTCGCGTGCCCCGTCGCCGCGCAGAGCCGGGAGTACAAGGTGCGCCATCAGCATTTCCGACATGGAGGCGAAGGCATCCTGGTCATCGATGCAGACGCCATTTCATTTGAGGAACACGGCAAGCAGGCGAAGCATTCGCGCCAGTGGAGATATGACGACATTCAGCAACTCGTCCTCTCTCCGGAGACGCTGAAGATCGTCACTTACGAGGACCAGCGATGGGAACTCGGGCGAGACCGTGTTTACGTATTCGATCGCCTGCCGCCGGAGTTCGCCAGGGACTGGTATCCAGTGTTTGCGAGCCATCTGGACCGCCGCTTCGTCGCGGCACTGGCCGACGAGAAAGTTAAACCGGACTGGCGGATTCCGGCAAAGCTGATTCACGGACGCGGAGGGTCGGAGGGAGTTCTTCTGGCCGCGGCGAGCACAGTCGTCTATATGAGCAATCGACCCGGCGAGTCCCGGACCTGGCGTATCGGCGATATCGAAAACGTCAGCAGTTCAGATCCGTTCGATCTCACCATCACCACTCGCGAACGAGCTTTTCGATTTCAACTCAAACAAGTTCTGTCCGAGGCGCGATTCACCGATTTATGGCGCAGGGTGAATCGCGCCAACGGACTTCAGATACTCATTTCCAACCATTCAACAGGAGAGCGACAATGAAACAAATCGTTATGCTGCTTCTGCTTCCGACGGCCTTTGCAGCGGGGGCGGAGCAGACCTTTACTGGCGTGATCACCGATTCCATGTGTGGCGCGAATCACCGGATGATGAAGATCACCCCGGATGCAAAGTGCGCGCGGGAGTGCGTGAAATCGGGCCAGAACGTCAAATTCGCGCTGATAGACGGCCCGAACGTTTATAAACTCAGCGATCAGGCCACGCCGGCGCAGTTCGCGGGGCAGCGAGTGAAAGTCCTGGGTACTCTGTTCCCGAAGACCGGGATTATCCGGGTTCAGAAGATTGAACTCGCCCGCCAGGACCGGAAATCGAACAGCGACTGACTACGGGTGAAGAAAGAAGAACGTCATGAATCCCGTCGATACGGCAAATCCACTCGATGCCCGAGTCGGATATTTCTCCATGGAGATCGCCCTCGAACCCGATATCCCCACGTACAGCGGAGGCCTCGGGATCCTCGCCGGCGACATGCTGCGCTCCGCCGCCGACCGGGGCCTTGCGACGGCGGCAATTTCGCTTGTACACCGCGGCGGTTATTTTCGCCAGATACTCGACGAAAACGGCAATCAGCAGGAGTCCTCCGCGTCCTGGAATCCGGCTGAGCATCTGGAGCGGGTACGCGGAACGGCGTCGGTCACAATCGACGGGCGGCACGTTCACGTGTACGCATGGCGCTACTGGATACGCGGCCTGAACGGGCACGCGATTCCGGTTTATCTGCTGGACACCGATTGCCCGGAAAACGCCGAATGGGATCGCAGGCTGACGGATTTTCTTTATGGCGGCGACCAGCATTACCGCCTGTGCCAGGAGGCGGTGCTCGGCATCGGCGGAGTGAAGATGCTGCGCCGTCTGGGTTACACGAACATCGAGACGTTCCATATGAATGAAGGTCACGCATCGCTGCTGGCTCTCGCGCTGCTGGAGGAGTTAATTGGCGACGATGATCTCGGGTCCGCCACCAAAGACGATCTGGATGAGGTGCGCCGCCGCTGCGTATTCACGACGCATACGCCCGTTCCCGCGGGACACGACCAGTTCCCGCGTTCGCTTATGACTCAGGTGCTCGGAAAGAACCGGGCCTCCGTGCTCGACGCCACCAGTTGTTGCCCGGACGGCACACTGAACATGACTTTTCTCGGCCTCCGCTTGTCCCGATACATCAATGGCGTGGCCATGCGCCACGGAGAGATCTCCCGGGATATGTTTCCTCAGTACCCCGTGCGGGCGATCACTAATGGCGTTCACGCCGCCACGTGGACCGCTCCGGCCTTTCAGTCGCTCTACGATCGCCATATACCCGAGTGGCGTCACGACAATGCGTACCTGCGATATGTGATCGGTATCGATTGCGAGGAGATCAACAGGGCGCATCTCGAGGCGAAGCGGTGTCTTCTGGCGACCGTGAAGTCTGCCCGGGGAATCACCCTCGACGAGAATCGCTTCACCATCGGATTCGCGAGGCGCGCGGCGGCGTACAAACGGTTCGAACTTCTGTTCTCATCGCCGGAACGACTGCGCCATATCAGCGAGAACTGCGGTCCTCTTCAGGTCGTTTATGCCGGTAAAGCTCACCCGCGGGATGAAGCGGGGAAAGAGTCGATCCGAAGGATCTTCCGTTACGCCGCGGAACTGAACGGACCCCGACTGCGGATCGTTTATCTGGAAGACTACGATATGCGACTTGCGAAGTTGCTGACCAGCGGCGTCGATCTCTGGCTGAACACGCCGCAACCTCCGCTTGAAGCGTCCGGAACGAGCGGGATGAAGGCTGCGCTCAACGGCGTTCCAAGCGCGAGCGTCCCCGATGGATGGTGGATCGAAGGCTGCCTGGAGGGCGCAACGGGGTGGGCAATCGGGGACGATTCCGGGGCGGACGATGGTCCGGCGCTGTATGAGAAGCTGGCCGCAATAACCACACTGTTTTACGAACGTCCGGCGCGTTATTTCGAGGTGATGCGGGCCGCCATCGCGATCAACGGTTCTTTTTTCAATACGCAGCGCATGCTTGCTCAGTATGTGGCAAACGCGTACGTTCAACATTCGTCATCCGCCGCGAGCGGATGAGAGAGGAGGACACATATGGAATCGACTGAGAACGACATTCCGAGGGAACTGACGGAGATCGTCGCGAAGCATACCGTCTGTTACGAAGTCTACGCCCACGAGCGCATGGTGCGGGATACCCGCGTGAAGACCAGTTTCGATCTGGAACTCTACGGAACGCACCGCTATGGTGAAACACGCCTGTCTCCCGGTTGCGGCGTTTGCCGTGACACCTACGATGACCTGAAACGGATTGCGCTCTGGATCATGCCGAAGGACGAACGGCCTTCCGTCTATGAGATTCTGCCGTTTGACGCCGCATTGCACGAGTCGACGAAGCGAAACCTCCGTCCGGAGGTGCTTCTGACTATCCGAATCAGGCATCGTGTCGGTCTCGACCAGCCTATTGACGCCTGCGAAGAACGATGCCTCGATGAGATGAGGGCGAGACTGGCGTTGCTCGGCGTGCGTCAGGGCGGAAGCGTGAGGCGGGCGTCAGTCGCATAGCGGATCTGCGGAGCATCGAACGTGCGTTCATCAGCGACCGGAAGGCATTTCGAGTTGGCGAAGAATCTTCGCCGCCGATTCCGCGTAGAAGATGTGGAAATGAGGGTTGGTCGATAGCGCTCGCCGCAGAAACTGCTTCGCTTTCTCTGTGTCGCCCGCCCGCTCGTAAATGAGTCCGGCGTGATAAAAGATCAATGCGTCCTTTGTACCCCGCGAAAGAGCACGCTCCATTGCGCGAACTGCTTCGCCGGTTTCGGCGTCCTTGTAAAAGGCCCACGCCAGAGTGTCCCAGGTGTAGACGTCCCGGCGAACCTCCAGTTCTTTTTGCGCCAGGGTGACGGCCTCGCTTAATCGAATGTCGTGGTCCGCGTAGAACAGCGCCAGTTCGCGGTTGTAAACTGTTTTGCTCAATGCGCTGAGCTGCGCGATAAACTCCACGAGATCATATTGCCTCCTGGCGTCGGCCGTGCGTCCGAGTTTCGCGTACACATCGCCGAGAGCGGCCGCATCGGTGGGCACAGGAACGGCGGCGAGCGCCTGTTTATACAAGGCAATCGCTTCCTCCAGACGATCCTGCGCAACCCGGACTTTCGCCAGTCCCGCAAGAGCGCGGTAATATCCCGGAAAGACCGCGAGCGCGCTTTCGGTGGCCTGCCCGGCGTTCTCCAGGTCTCCTGTCTGAAAGTATTCTTCCCCGAGCGAGAACTGCGTCCACGCGATGGTTTCCGCCGGCATCCGCGCGTCCACTGCGATCCGGACCGCATTGCGCATATGCAGCACCGACGCCTCCGGATTTCCCCTGAAATGCTCCAGATTCGAGCGCCGGGTTTCCCGCAGATAGGACAGCGCGGAGTTTGTGGCTGTGGAGGGGCCGGACCGATCCAGCTTCGAGTATGCGCTCGCCGCTCCGTCGTAATCACCCAGTTCGAGCAGGACGTCCCCTTCAACCGCTCGCGGTGAGACGTCGCCCGTATTGAAATCCAAAGCCTTGCGGGTATAAGCAAGCGCTTCGTGAAACCTGTGCTCAGCGAAACAGACAGTACCGAGATGCAGGGTCGCCGAAATGGCCTCGCGATGCGTGGATTCCAGCTCCAGCGATTTCTTCAGAACCTGCTCCGCCCGCTCGTAATAAGAGACATCTCCGGTTTCGCGCCCCTTCCGCAGGTACGCCGAACCGAGCTTGTCATAGTTGAAGTAATCATCGGGATCGCGAGCCACGCGCCACTGATAAAAGCGGATGACGTTATCCGTCTCGTGGCGGGGATCGGGTTCACGCTGAGCGCTTTTCTCCTGAGCCGGCAAACGCGAAGGAGAGATCCAGATCAGCAGGAACAAAAGCGTCAGCCAGGCAGGCGCCGATTTCAGGGCCATAGTAGTACAGATCGGCAAAGCAGGTTCAGAGGAAGCACTGCGCGATCACACGGAGCGCTTCCTCGTTTTCAGTTACTTATTGCTGGACCGGGAAACCCACTGTTCCCGTGTCTCCGGGCAACGGATGAGGAGTGGCAAGAAACGGGAACGCGGTCATAAAAGGCCGATCGTTGCCTGTTGTCGTGACGTCCGGAACGGTGGCATCGGTTTTGATGAAGTCCGTTCCCTGCAGAACAATCAGAACCCGCCTGTCCGGACACTGCGGAAGAACCGAACAGTCGAGGGCCGCCCTGCCTGTCAAAGGTCCGCTTCCGGGAAGTCCGGAACCGTTCGGAAATTTGACATCCGCCAACTGCCGCACCAGGCGAAGCGCAATATCCACGGCGTCATCATCGAGCCGACGCCCATTCTGCAGACCGAACTGGCCGATCGCCTGGCCGCCGGGCGGCAGATCGAGATCGAGTCGCAGTACATCCGGCAGCAGGGCGACACGAAGCAGATTTTTGTTCGTGTTGACAAACGTCGCCGGCAACAGAAGCGGGGCTCCGTTCGGCAGACTTGTCACACCCACGGCGTTCAGCACCGCCAAACGGCCGGCGATGGTGTTGCCTGTTCCGTCGTTGTCCATAGTCGTGAGCGTATCGGGAACCAGCGAGGAGTAGTTTGCTATATCATCCGCCGGGACCGTGTTATTGATGGCGTCTTTCGTGGCCGTCGTGCCGAAGACGGTATTGAATGCCTGCTGGCCCATGCGCTCGAATTGAAGGAGAAGCGACGAACCCACGGCGGGGCCAGGCCCGTTGATCTCGACGGCGGGCCTGCTGACCGTCGCCCAGACGTTGATCTTCGACGTTGTACCGCGCAGCATGGCCTTCGGTAACTCCACGGCGATTGTCGAGACGTTAAACCCGCCGAAGGTGTCGACGCCGCTGGTTCCATCGGATCGAACCGGCCGTCCGCGAAGGGCGCCCAGCGCGGGACTCGTCACGGCCCGGAACACATCCTGAGAGCCATTCAGAATGCGAAAGAACTGCGATACATCGAATACGAACGGGTCGTCGCGCAGGCCGGTGAACACTTCGACCTGCCCCGTGGCGTCTTTGAGTACCTGCCCTGTTGAACCGGAAATCGTCGGAGGGCCGCTCGGGCGAACGGTACGCGCGCCCGTTGCAGCCGGTCTGGACGGGCCAAAAACCTGCACAGTCTGCGGGACGCCATTTCCCACGAACTGGACAGGGATGACCAGGTCTTCGACGGCGTCGCCCGTATTGTCGATTTTGAACTGATACAGGAACTCGGACGAGTATCTGTAACCCGGGTTCGATCCGGGGACCGTAAACGGGTTGACGTTCATCACGAGGACCACCTTCGAAGGATCGTTGGAATCGAGGAAAGCATAAACGTCGGTAATATCGCCTTCGGGCAGCCCGTCCACGGTGGGAGCATCCCTGTGGTCGGCGGCCTCGATCGCGGCAGGCGAACAGGCCATCCACGCAGCGAGGGCAGCGGTCAGAATCGAGCCGCCCATGAATCGAAAGAAGCTCATATGTTTCAACCTCCTTTGAGTTCCGTTTCGCGATCGTGATACCTGACTCGGAACGCGCGTAACGGCGCCGCAGTCACGCCCGCGATTTTGCCGAGCCGAGGCGGCGCATCATGCCTGCCGCGAGGAGAATCAGTCCCGAACCCGTCATCAGTAAGCTGGCCGGTTCGGGAATCGCCGACGCCGCCTCCGCGCCCACGATGTCCAGGGTAAAGTTCGGATTTCTTGTATTACAGCCAATATCCATAAAGCCGCCGGGCGTGCCGCAAAGAAGCGGCCCCGTGAAATTACCCTGTCCGTCTTCCAGAAATCCGGCTGACAAAGTCAGGCCGTTCGGAATGTTGAAGAATTCGGTCACAGCGACAATGTATTGCCCCGCCGGCGAATTGACCGCCTGCAGCAAGCTGTCGCCACATAGTCCCGTGCCGGGATCCGGATTCTGCGGAGGACAACTGCCGCTGTCGGTGAAGTCGATCAGAGTTCCGGAGCCGGAATACAGAGCCAGATCTGTGGCAAAGCCGCCGTTTGAAATCGTCTGGCCAGCCGCATCCATTCCTCCGCCATACGACCACGTCTTCAGTGTTATTGTTCCGGGCGCACTGAGCGTGAACGCGAAGAGCCGGACATCGCTGTCCGAGACAAATTGTCCTCCGAAAGAAAACGAGGCGGACCTGGCGGGCAGGCATATCCCAAGCGCCAGCGCCAGCGCCATCCAGCCGAATCGACGGCGGTAACTTTCCATTGATATCCTCCTCCCAGCCGCTCGAGTCAGTTCACGCGGGCGGTACTCGTCACACAGCTCCCCGCTTTCCGGTGTTACTTCTTCTTGTATGTCCGATTCTCGTGAAGATTATACGGACGCTAAGTAAAGACGGATCTTCGTCTTTTTCCAACAAGCAGCCGGATGTATCGAAAGTTACCCACGGATTTCGTATTCACGAACATGAGCGTCCGGGTGGCTCCAACGCGCCGGGAGAGACCAGCGACGCCTTCAGGCGTGACAAGATTCACCCTTCAGGGCGGGACTCGCACAAGAAAGGAAAGGCTCTTGCTGATAACGGGGCGGGTGTTCTTCAGCGCGCGCGACGGCCGAAGATCCGAAGGGGCTCGATCATGTTTATCGTGGCAGTAGCAATTATTCTGGGCGTTTCGGCTCTGCCGAAAGGCAATGCTGCCACGGGGGCGTCGCTTACGGCGGATCAGATTATCCGGAATTCCGTCGCCGCCAACGAGCGCGACTGGCGAGCCGCACCCGAATATTCGTATACCGAGACGACTCGGGACTCTCACGGTTCGAAGACGACCCGGGTGACCATGCTTCTGGGTTCTCCGTACGAGCAACTGTTGAGGAGAAACGGCAAAGCACTTTCGCCCGAGGATCAGAAACGCGAGAAAGAGAAGTTCGACGCGGCATTCTCCGAACGGAAATCCGAGTCCCGACAGGAGACGGCGGACCGGATCGCGAAGTACGAGAAGGACCGGCGGCGCGATCACCTGATGATGGAGCAACTCACGAACGCATTCCGCTTCCGGCTGACAGGCGAGAAGAAGCTTTACGGCCGGAGTGTTTACACGCTGCGGGCGACTCCGCGCGCCGACTATCGGCCCCCGAACATGGAGGCCGAAGTATTAACGGGAATGAAGGGCGATCTGTGGATCGACAAACAGACCTTTCAGTGGGTCAAAGTGCTGGCGCAGGTCGTCTCACCGGTCAGCATCGGCGGCTTTCTCGCGACGGTTCAGCCCGGAACTTACTTCGAATTAGAGAAAGCGCCCGTCGCCGGAGGCATCTGGCTGCCAAAGCATTTCAGAGTTCAATCGCAGAGTAAAGTTCTGTCGTTGTTCCGTCACGACACACAGGAAGACGACACGTATCTCGATTATCAGAAGACGCCGGCTGAATATCTGGC
>DASZUZ010000728.1:0-5583 GCA_035547415.1 Bryobacteraceae bacterium
CCTCTCATGGTGAACGGGATCCTGTATTTCACGATCCCGGACCACGTGTTCGCCATCAGCGCCCGCACCGGCGAACAGTTGTGGCAATACGACTTCGAAGACAAAGGCGGCCACCTGGTCGGACAGCGTGGCGTCGGCATGTACGGCAACTGGCTGTACTTTATGACGCCCGATGGCTGGTTCATTTCGCTGAACGCGAAGGATGGCAAGGAGCGGTGGCGCAAGAAGGTCGCGGACGAAAAGCTGCAGTATTTCACTACGATGGCGCCGATGATTGTCAAAAATCACGTGATTGTCGGGGTGGGCGGCGACGCGATGGACGTCCGGGGGTATCTGGAGTCGCGGGACCCGGAGACCGGGGAACTGCAGTGGAGATGGTGGAGTGAGCCCGAGAAGCCCGGCGATCCCGGTTCCGAGACGTGGCCCAACAAAGCCGCGATGGACCATGGCGGCGGCATGACATGGCTGCCCGGCAGCTATGATCCTGAACTGAATCTTCTTTACTGGGGTACCGGGAACGCCAACCCCGTTTTTGCGGGGCAGAGCCGCAAAGGCGCGAACCTTTATACGGCGTCAATCGTGGCGTTGAATGCCGACACGGGGAAATTGGCGTGGTACTTCCAGGCGTCTCCTCACGACACGCACGACTGGGACAACGTCGAAACGCCGGTGCTGTTCGATGCGGTCATTAACGGCAAGCCGCGTAAACTCCTGGGGCAGGCGGGCCGTTGCGGATGGTTCTTCGTTCTCGACCGGACGAACGGGAAGAACCTGGTCTCGAAGCCATTTTCCGGTACTGGCAATTGGGCGCTCGGCGTGGATTCGAAAGGACAGCCCATTCCCAATCCGGACAAGGAGCCCAAGGTGGATGGCTCCATGATCGATATGCCTGCCATGGGCGCGACCAACTGGCCGCCTCCCAGCTACGACCCGCAGACCGAACTGTTCTATGTAAATGGAACCGAGGGTTACGGCATGGCGTACCTCTACGACACTTCCGATAATCCGGAAGGTTACGGCGGCGGCGGCGGTGGCGGGTTCGATAACCGCTCGGCGCTGTTTGCGCTGGAGATTCGCACAGGCAACATCAAGTGGAAGCACGAGCATCAGATGCAGGGCTTTGGCGGCGGCATGAGCGGCGGCATCCTGACAACCGCGGGACACCTGCTGTTCACGGGCGATTCCGGGAATCTGGTCGCTTTCGATCCGGCGAGCGGCAAGATCGTGTGGCACCAGCAGATGACGCAGGCGCCGAGCAACGGACCGTCGACGTACATGCTCGATGGCAGGCAGTATCTGATTGTTGGCGCCGGCGATTCTTTGTACGCGCTGACGCTCGCGGGAAAACGATAGAGGCGACCGGTATGCGCCGCCGCACCATTCTTACGTTCTTTCTCGCGTGTACGGCGCTATTTGCCCAAAGCAACCCGCTGCAGGAGCTTGTGGAAGCCGCGCGCACGGATTCTCCGCGCCTGAAAGATCTCATCGCGTCCGGCTTACCTTTGCTGCACGGGCGGGACGGCGCGGTCGTGTGGGGCCAGGACTTTCTGTTCGCGGTCGAGTCCGATACCCCCGCCACGGTTTCGATTGACCGGGAACCGCCGATCGCGATGAAAAGGATCCCGGGCACGAAGGTCTGGTACCGCCTGATGACGCTTCGCCTCGGGACAACCCACAACTACAACTATTTCGCGGACGGCAAGTCGCTCGGAACGTACGACGTCGCCGGATACAATCCCGATTCCTATCCTTTGCCGGGCGTCCCGCGAGGCAGGCTGTCGGAGATGAAAACGCTTGTCAGCAAGGTATACCCGGGAATGTCTGCCAACTACTGGGTCTACGTGAATCCGGGCGCGGATCTGACCAACGGAGCGCCGCTCATGGTGTGGCAGGACGGAGAGACGATCGTCGGCAATCAGGACCTGTTGCGATTGCGGATGCAGATCGTCAGCGACAATCTCGTTTACAAGAAGCTGATCCCGCCGATGGTGCATGTGCTGATCTCACCGGGCAGCGGTGGCGAGGCGACCGGTACCCGCATGCGCAGCATCCAGTACGACACCGTCTCCGACCGCTACGGCAAGTATCTTCTCGACGAAATACTTCCGGAGGTCGAAAAGACCTATAAAATCCGGCATGACCCTTACTCGCGCGCGATTGCTGGCGCTTCATCCGGGGCCATCTGCGCATTCAACGTCGCCTGGTATTACCCGCAGCAGTTCAGCCGCGTGCTGTCGCATATTGGCAGTTATGTCCCCCTGCAGTGGCATCCGGAGCAAGGGCTGGACGGCGGTTACATCGTATCGAACAAAGTGAGACGTGACCCGAGGAAGAACATCCGAGTCTGGCTCTCTGACGGCATGTACGATCAGGAAGTTCCTTTCGGAAGCTGGCCGCTGAACAACATCATGCTGGCGAATGCCCTGAAGCTCAAAGGCTATGACTTCCATTTCCGGTTCGGAGGGGGTATGCACGCGATCGCGCAGGGGGCGCTGGATCTGCCGGAGTCTCTGGTCTGGTTGTGGCGGGATTACGACGCTGCGAAAACGCAGCAGGCCTATGAGATGGAAGAGACGGAACGCGCCAGACCGGTTTTCCGGGTCACGATCACCAACCGCGAAGCCTGGTAGAGATGTTCGGGAACTCCGGACTGAGCGAGGAGCCTCGCGGCCCTCGCTCAGTCTTTTCCCGCGGTTCTACGACGACCAGTTGACGCGGAATTCCGGATAGAGCGTCAGGCCGCCACACGCGAAAATTGTCTGGCCAGTGATATACGACGCATCGTCCGAGGCGAGATAGGCAAAAACGGCGGCCATCTCCCCGGCGGTCGCGGATCGGCCCATGGGGATGTGGCTCTCCACTCCCGCCCTTGCTTTCGGATCGTTGATCCACGCCCGGTTGATCGGCGTAATGGTCGCGCCAGGTCCGACCGCGTTCACCCGTATCCCGCGATCCGCGTATTCCAGCGCCAGCGTCTTTGTCAGATTCTCGAGCCCACCCTTGCTTACCGAGTAAGACAGAAAGCCCGGCTTTGGAATGATTTCGTGAACGCTGGAATTATTCACGATCGTCCCGCCGCCCGGCCGCGACAGAAAGTGCTTCAGAACCTCCCGGGAGCAAAGAAACGGACCGCGCAGGTTGACGCCGATCACGCGGTCGAAATCCTCCAGACTTAATTGATCGCTGGGCGATTCCTTCTGAATTCCCGCGTTATTGATCAGAACGTCGAGGCGTCCGAATTCGCCGATGACGCGGTCGATCATCGCAATGACCTGCCGCTCATCGGAAACATCTGCCCGTACGAGCATGCTTCGCCCTCCGGCGCCGTGCCGCTCGGCCTCCGCATGCGCCAGCGTCGCCTCCGCTTCTTCTTCGTGACTCCGATAGTTGATCGCGACATTCGAACCCTCCTGCGCGAAGCGGATCGCGATCGCCTGGCCGATTCCGGAGGAGCCGCCTGTTACCAGTACATTCTTTCCTTTAAGACCGTTCATCAGTTGCCCATCTTATCTGGAATAAATCGGCGGCCACGCTGCATATCACGGACATGAAGCTCCTGCTGTCCTCAGTCGCATTGCTGGCCGCGTCGGTGTGCATCGCCGGTGAGGGATCGCCCTCCCGGCCGCCCGTGCTTGTGGAGTTGTTCACCTCCGAGGGTTGTTCGAGTTGCCCTCCGGCCGACCGGTTGCTCGAAAAACTTGATCGCGAGCAGTCCGTCGCCGGCGCGGAGCTTATCGTTCTGAGCGAGCATGTGGACTACTGGAATCAGCTGGGATGGCGGGATCCGTTTTCGTCCTCACTGTTCAGTCAGAGACAGCGCGATTACGCGGATCGGCTGAACGGGGAGGTCTATACGCCCGAGATGGTGATCGACGGCGCGAAGGGCTTTGTCGGCAGTGATGAGCGAGAGGCACGGCAGGCGATCCGCGAGGCAGTGAAGGCTCCGAAATCGCCAGTTCGGATGACCACCGAGCGCATCGACGGCAAAGTGAAGATTTCTATCCATATGGATGATGCGCCCGACGGCGCGTTGTATCTTGCACTGGCGCACGATTCAATGAGTTCGCAAGTCCTGCGAGGTGAGAATGCGGGACGCGGCCTTTCGCACGTCGCGGTCGTCTATTCCATCGAAAAGCTGGGGAAACTGGACCGTCATGCCGGGCCATTCGATCGCGACGTGACGGTCAGCATCAAACCGGGAGAGAAGACTCGGATCGTGGCGTTCGTTGAAAAGTCGGGCGTGGGCCGCGTCACCGCGGTCGGACAGGCTCGGCTTTAAAATACAAAGTCGGGCAGGGAATGGACCTCCGTCTCATTGAGGCAGGCAAAGGCTACGAACGGCGCGTATTTCTGGGCGCCGTGATCGCGGGCGGTGGCCTGTATGGCCTCTGGAGCCTGCGGCCCTCGCCGCCGTCCCGTTTGCCAGAGACCGTCCGGATCGCCGAGTTCGATGCCGCTGGGCAATTCGTTGGCTCCCCGATGGTCCGAACGGTTCGAAAGACGGACGACGAGTGGCGGAAACAGCTCGCGGTGGACCAGTACATGGTTACCAGGCGCGGCGACACAGAGTTCGCCTTCGCCGGCGAATACTGGAACTTCCACGAAGACGGAGTCTATCGCTGCGTTTGCTGCGGTACAGCGCTGTTTGATTCGAGATCGAAATTCTCGTCCGGTACCGGCTGGCCAAGCTTCACGGAGCCGATTGCGAAGGAGAACGTCGTTGAAGCCATCGATCGAACCTTCGGAATGCAGCGCACGGAGATCCGATGTCGCAGATGTGATGCCCACTTGGGGCACGTTTTCGACGACGGGCCTCCGCCGACGGGCAGGCGGTACTGCATGAATTCGGTGGCGCTCCGGTTTATCCCGCGGGCCTGACTGAGCTTTGATTGAGGCTTACAGCCACGGCGTGCGCCGGATCCAGCGGTTGCCCCAGCCCGCGGCGGAGGCGGCCATGGGGCGATTCTCGACGCCGGTCGGCAGGCCGCCTGCGCGCGCGCCGCAGGCGGAAATACGTCGGGATTTGTCGCCCTGTAGGGCGTCGCCAGCATCGCGTTGCTGCTTGTGAGCCGGGCCACCCACCGGGGAGGCCCGCTCAATAGTATCAGAAGTTGATACTATATAAGCGTGGATAAGCACCAGCGGACATTGGCGGATATCTTCAGCAAGAAAGCCAATATCGCCTGGTCGGATATCGAGTCGATGCTCGCCAGCTTCGGGGCCGAGATCAGCGAGGGGCGCGGTTCGCGCGTGCGAATCGCGCTTAACGGCGTGCGGGCCGTGTTTCACCGGCCGCACCCGCGCAGGGAAGCCGATCGCGCCGCCGTCGTTTCCGTGCAGAAGTTCCTGCGCGAAGCGGGCATCGAGCCCCGTTGAAAAGCAGAGCGGCGGGGGGAAGGAGAAATATGTTCTACAAGGGGTACGAGGGGAAGGTTCAGTACGACGAGGAGGCCCGTCTTTTTCACGGCGACATCATCAACACGCGCGACGTGATTACCTTCGCGGGGTCTACGGTGGATGAACTGGAGCAGGCGTTCCGCGACTCGGTCGAGGATTACCTCGAATTCTGCGTGGCGCGCGGCG
>DASZUZ010000729.1:0-1682 GCA_035547415.1 Bryobacteraceae bacterium
TCTGGACGATCACTTCCAGGAAATGACGGAACTCGTCAAGGGTCTTGCGGTGCTAGGCGAACTCACGCCGCGCTCCATCGATGCGATCTCGAGCTACGGCGAGCGCTTGTCGAGCTACATTGTTTCGCTGGCGTTTGAACATTTCGGTCTCCCGGCGACCCATGTCGATTCACGCCGTCTCATCGTCACCGATCGCCGTCACACACAGGCCGCTCCGATTTTCCCGGAGACGTACCGCCGCCTTGCCGCGACGCTCCCGGCTCTCGCGAATGAAAAGGTTGTCGTGATGGGCGGGTTCATCGGCTCCACCGAAGACGGAGTGACTTCGACGCTCGGCCGCGGCGGTTCT
This sequence comes from Bryobacteraceae bacterium, assembly GCA_035547415.1. Lineage (GTDB taxonomy): Bacteria > Acidobacteriota > Terriglobia > Bryobacterales > Bryobacteraceae > BOG-234. Next base: position 350 of record DASZUZ010000729.1, read on the forward strand.
GATTTCACTGCATCCATCGTGGGCGCGGGCGTCGAAGCCGAAGAGATCCAGATCTGGACGGACGTGGACGGAATGCTGACGGCCGATCCGACGATCCTGCCGGGCGGCCATCGGGTCAAGACGATCTCCTTCGCGGAAGCGGCGGAGCTTGCCTATTTCGGCGCCAAAGTCTTGCATCCGGCGACCGTGATTCCGGCCATCGAGCGCAACATCCCGGTGCTGATCCTGAACTCGAGGCGGCCGGAGGTTCCCGGTACGCGGATCGTTTCCGAAGCCGTGCCGTGCCGCAACGCCGTGAAGTCGATCGCGTGCAAGCGGAAGATCACACTCGTCAATATCCATTCGAGCCGCATGTTCATGGCGCATGGTTTCCTGCGCCGCATCTTCGACGTGTTCGACCGCTTCGAGACTCCGGTTGACATGATCGCGACCAGCGAAGTCAGCGTATCGCTGACGATCGATAATCCGTCTCAGTTCGGCCGCATCTGCGAGGAACTGAGCGAGTTTTCGGAAGTTTCGATGGAACCGGACCAGGCGATTGTCTGTCTGGTGGGCGAGAACATCCGATACACTCCCGGTGTGGCGTCGCGCGTCTTCAAAGCGCTCGAAAACGTGAACATCCGGATGATTTCGCAGGGCGCATCTCTGCTCAATCTCGGAGTTGTGGTGGCGGAGAAAGACCTGCGCACCGCGGTGGAAGCCCTTCACAAGGAATTTTTCAGCCAGTTGGACCCCGAGGTTTTCGAGTGAAAATTGCTATCGTCGGTTACGGCAAAATGGGCCGCATCATCGAGCGGATCGCGGCCGAACGCGGCCATGAGATCGCGCTGAAGCTCGATGAGTTCAATAATTCGAACTTCGAGGGCATCACAGCGGAGAACTTCCGCGGCGTGGATGTGGCAATCGACTTTTCGGTTCCTTCCGCGGCGGTCGAAAACATCGAGCGCATCGCCGCGCTGGGCGTCAATCTGGTCGTCGGAACCACGGGCTGGCTGGATCGCATGGAGCACGTGCGCCAGATCGTGGAAAAGAGCGGCATCGGTCTGATCTGGAGCCCGAACTACTCGGTGGGCGTGAACGCTTTCTTCCGGATCGTGGCGGAAGCGGCGAAGTTGTTATCCGGGGCTCCGGAATACGAAGCATGGGCCTGGGAGATTCACCACTCCGCGAAAAAGGACGCGCCATCCGGCACGCTCCTGAAACTGGTGGACGAGATGCGGAAGGCCGGTTACGAGCGCCGCGTCGACGTTGGTTCCAACCGCGCCGGAACCATCGCCGGCACGCATGAGATCGGCTTCGATTCCGCCGCGGATACGATTACGCTCCGGCACAC
>DASZUZ010000730.1:0-1757 GCA_035547415.1 Bryobacteraceae bacterium
GTTTCGCCATTCCGGGAACGCCCGCATGGCCGCAAGCCCGCCAACATCCCGGGGTGGAGATTCCTCGGCTATTTGCAGAACCACGATCAGATCGGCAACCGGGCGCTGGGTGACAGAAGCTCCCACCTCCTGAGCCGCGGCAAGCTGATGATCGGCGCCGCGCTGGTCATGACGGCGCCTTTTGTTCCCATGCTTTTCGAGGGCGAGGAATGGGGCGCGTCGACGCCCTTCCTTTACTTCACGCAGCACGAAGAAGACTGGCTGGTGCACGCCGTTTCCGATGGCCGGCGCAAAGAGTTCGCGGCGTTCGGCTGGACTTTTGACGAAGTCCCCGATCCCCAGGAATACGAGACGTTCGCGCAGTCGAAGCTGAAGTGGAATGAGATTGCCGGCGAGCCACACGCTTCGCTGCTCGCCTGGCACAAGCGGCTCATCCAGCTTCGGCGTTCGCACCGCGAACTGAGCGATGGACGTCTGGATCGGGTTCAGGTGCGCTTTGACGAGGAAGCGCGCTGGCTTTCGATGGAGCGGAGTCCTTTCATAATCGCCTGCAATTTTGCGGAGAACGAGCAGCAGTTGCCCTTGCCGGGCTCATGCGAGGTTGTGCTCGCTTCCGCGGACATCACGCTCGAGAGCCGGTCGGCATCTCTGCCGGCCGAATCCGTCGCCATTTTGAGAAGAAACTGATCGAATTCTATGTCGAGAACGATACTGCCAGGAAAGCCGTACCCGCAAGGCGCCACGTGGGACGGTACGGGCGTCAACTTCGCGGTGTATTCGGAGAATGCCACCAGCGTTGAGCTGTGCCTGTACGAAAAAGGCGACGCACAGCCGGAATGCATCAACCTTCGCGATACAACCGGATTTGTCTGGCACTGTTACCTCCCCGGCATCAAGCCCGGCCAGCTCTACGGATACAGGATGAACGGTCCTTACGAGCCGGACCGCGGACTCCGGTTCAATCCGGCGAAGCTGCTGATTGACCCTTACGCGAGGGCTCTCAGCGGAACCGTGGACTGGAATGCGCCCGTCTTCGGATACCAACTGGGCGCGGCGGAAGAAGACTACGCAAAAGACGATCAGCGCGACGATGCGGCCGTTCCCAAAGGCGTGGTAACGTCATTCCACTTTGACTGGGAAAACGATCGTCCCCCGATGACGCCGCTGCACGACAGCGTCATTTACGAGCTTCACGTCAAGGGTTTCACCAAACTGCATCCCGACCTGCCCGAGGAACTGCGCGGTACTTACGCCGGCATCGGGCATCCGGTCGTCATCGATTATCTGAAGAAGCTCGGGGTGACCGCGGTCGAACTGATGCCGGTGCACGCCTTTCTCGACGATGGACATCTGGTCGGAAAAGGGCTGCGAAATTACTGGGGCTACAACACCATCAACTTCTTCGCCCCCGAAGCGCGCTATTCGAGCTCGGGTTCCCATGGGGAGCAGATCGGCGAATTCAAGACGATGGTGAAGGCGCTTCACCGCGCCGGAATCGAGGTCATTCTCGACGTCGTTTACAACCACACGGCCGAGGGGAATCATCTCGGTCCCACCCTGAGCTTCCGCGGTATCGATAACACGACTTATTACCGGGTCGTCTCGGATAATCCGCGCTACTACATGGATTACACGGGAACGGGCAACACCCTCAACGTGCGCAATCCGCAGGTGCTGAAGCTGGTGATGGACAGCCTGCGCTACTGGGTGCTCGACATGCACGTGGACGGGTTCCGTTTCGATCTCGCCGCTGCGCT
>DASZUZ010000731.1:0-1828 GCA_035547415.1 Bryobacteraceae bacterium
ATGATGAAATACAACGAAGACCTGCAGAAAGCCGGCGTGCTCCTCGGGCTCGACGGTTTGCACCCGCCCTCGATGGGCGCGCGCATCTCGTTCTCCGGAGGAAAGCCCAAAGTGACCGACGGCCCCTTCGCCGAAGCGAAAGAGGTGATCGGCGGTTACTGGATGATCCAGGTAAATTCGAAAGAAGAAGCGATCGAATGGGCAAAGCGCTGCCCCGCCGGCGATAACGAGGTCATCGAAATTCGCCAGGTGCATGAATTTTCCGATTTCCCGGCGGACGTCCAGGAAGCCGCAGCAAAATTCCCCGAACTCCAGGCGGAATTCGGACCACGCAACCCGGCGTGATCGCCCGGCTTCCGTCAACTACTCGAATTTCTGGCGGCTTCGCCGTCCGGATCTTCCGCATACCGCCGCCAGAAGCGCCGCGCCTCCGACCAGCAGAAAAAATGCGGAAGGCTCCGGCGCCTCGGTGAAGTTCGCGTCCAGGAACCCCTCGACGATGAGGCGGAAAGGATCCCCGACTCCGTCATCCCCTGCCGCCGTGTTATTGACTACGACAAGCAGATTGTTGTTCACGGGCACGATCACCTGAAAAAATATCGGATCGGTCCCGAAGAAGTTACCCGAAAAGCCCGCGTCGCCCAGCCAGTTGGCGTCGAATCCGAAATTCGGCCCACCGCCGGAATTTGGTAGATACGCCCCTCGGTAGGCCGACACAAAGGTATTCGCGGAAACCGAATCGAAATCGACCTGAATGAACGCGTTCGACCCGACGTTCAGCGAGAAGACGGTGTAGTGATACAGCGTCGTTGTATTGATCACTCCGGGAAATGGTTCCGACCCGGCCCAGTCCTGCGGAATGCCATTACGGCTCAGTCGTCCCATCTGCGTTGGATCGGTCAATGTCAGAGCCGAAGACGTATCGAGAAGCGTCGCCGCGCTGCACGCGAAACCAGCGAGCAACAGCGTCGACAGAAGCCGGGCAATTCGGGATGCCTTTTGCATTTCATTCCTCCGAAATCACTGGTTCCGACTAATGAGAGAGGGCGTACTGAACGGCAAGGGGCGCCAGGAGGACGCCGACGCCGGAATCCGGGTCCACACCGGGCGCCATCGCATCCAGAGCACCTGCGAAAAGCGCGGTCTTCACCTGGGCGGGAGAATATGAAGGTCGCGCCTGCAGTACCAGAGCCCCGATCGCCGCGGCATGCGGAGCGGCTGCGGACGTGCCGAAGAACGGATTGAACCCCGGCGTCTTCGCGCTGCCTCCGTCGGCTGCCGTCAGATCGGGTTTCTGCAGAACCGTGCCTCCATTGGTCGCAAACAGCAAGTTACCTGGCGTAATGGCACTGCCGTCCGGGTGATAGAAGATTCGTCTCGGCCCGTCGGAACTGAAGATTTCAATCCGATTCGCAATGCCCGTGAACGGCTTCGTCCCGGTATGAGCGCTGTTCCAGTAACTGGCCGCTGTCGAAATCGTATTCAGGCCGGCATTATGCCCGTAGGTGGATCCCCTCGTCGCGATCGATAGCTGCCCACGATTCGTATCGAGGCGCAAGGCGCGTGGGGAACCGGCGAACAGAACCACGACAATGCGGTCTCCCACGGCCGGACAATATCCCGAAGCACCAGGAGTTCCGCAGTCCCGTCCCTGCGGGATGGCCTCATACGGATCCTGCGCGCCGCTCTGCGCGGCGGCGGAAAATGCCTTCACCGTCGCGCCCGTGCTGTCGAGAATAAACAGGTCATAGTCATTGCCGCTGGCGCCCAGAGGATCGGACCACTTGAGGGAGATGAAAGAACTGCTCGCCGTGAGCACGTCATAGTT
>DASZUZ010000732.1:0-5808 GCA_035547415.1 Bryobacteraceae bacterium
CTCTCCGGATGCTCTTGCTGAAAAATCCGGGCAATCAGACCTCCGAAGGAATGCCCCACCAGAACAAAGGGGCCAGCCAGCCCGCTGCGCGTCAGCATCTCCGCCAGTTCATCCGCGGCTTCCTTCGCCGTCCCGCGGCCCTCGCCCGGTTCGCTCCAGCCGAACCCCGCGCGGTCGTAGCTCAGAACTGTTGTGCATTCGGCGATCCGCTTCTGCACCAGCGACCAGCTCACCGAACTGGCTGCGATCCCCGCTTCCAGAACGACCACCGGACCGCCTCTGCCTTCAATCTGGACATGCAGACCGCCGATCATCCGGCCTGGCGCGGGAACCCTCATCCCGCGACGCGATGCAGTTTCATCAGATTCGTAGATCCCGCGCGGCCAACCGGCTGCCCGACGACGAACACGACTTTATCGCCCGGACGCAGCAGTCCTCTCTGCACCAGCAGCGTGTCCATCTGCCCGAGCATTTCGTCGGTCGTCATCGCGTCCGGCGCCAGCACCGGCGTCACCGCGTAATTCACCAGCAGCCGCCGCACGGTATCCATCGACGCCGTCATCGCAATGATGCGCACCGGCGGCCGGTACCGCGAAACCAGACGCGCGCTGTATCCGCTGTTCGTGAACACCACGATCGCCTGCACCGACGCCGCGCGCGCGGCATTAAAAGCAGCATCGGCCACGATGTCGGAATCGGACGAGCCGGCCAGATGAGGCAGATCGGCGAATCCGCGCCGCCGGATGCCGCGTTCGGCCTCTTCCGCGATTCGCGCCATGTATTCCACCGCCGTCACGGGGTACTTTCCGATCGACGTCTCGGCCGAGAGCATGACCGCGTCGCTGCCATCATAGATTGCATTCGCCACGTCGCTCACTTCGGCGCGCGTGGGATTCGGATTTTCGATCATCGATTCCAGCATCTGCGTCGCCGTGATGACGAACCGGTTGCGCCGCCGCGCACGCCGGATCAGCCGCTTCTGAATCGGCGGCACCATCTCGAGAGACATCTCGACGCCGAGATCCCCTCGCGCCACCATAATGCCATTCGCCACGGCGAGAATAGCGTCGATGTCCTGCACGGCTTCCGGCTTCTCGATCTTCGCGATAATCGGCACGCGGGCGGCTCCCATATGCTCGCGCACCGCACGGACGTCGGACGAATTTCGAACGAACGACATCGCGACGTAATCGACCCCTGCGGCGAGACCGGCTTGCAGATCCGCCAGATCTTTCTCCGTAAGCGAGGGCGCGCTGACCCTCACCCCCGGCAGATTGATGCCCTTCTGATCGCCAATGGGACCGCCGGAGACAACGTCGAATTCCACCGCGACGCCATCTGTCGAACGGGCGCGCAGCGTGACGGCGCCGTCATTCAGCAGTACGCGGTCTCCGCGCCGCACGTCCTGCGCGAATTGCTTGTAAGTCGTCGAAGCGGCGTTTTCATCGCCGAGTCTTTCTTCGGTCGTGATCGTGAAACGAGCCCCGGTTTGAAGAATGCACTTGCCGGCGGCGAATTTTCCGAGTCGGATCTTCGGCCCCTGCAAGTCGAGCAGAATACCCACCGGCCTGCCGGTCGCCTTCTCCGCTGCCCGAATCGTTTGAATTCGTTGCTGATGCTGTTCCCAGGGTCCGTGCGACGCGTTGAGCCGAAAAATCTGCGTGCCCGCGTGTATCAATGCGGTTACAATTTCTGGTGAGTCGCTGGCGGGGCCCAGCGTCACCACAATTTTCGCGTTCGCCATTTTAAACCAGGATAGCCAACGCGCTACCATGCGTTCTTGAACGATTATCTGCTTTCCCTGATCCTCGGCGTCATCGAGGGCGTTACTGAATTTCTGCCTGTCAGTTCCACGGCCCATCTCCGAATTTCCGAGGCCATTCTGGGAATCAATCTGGACGACGGATATTGGAAAATGTTCTCGATCGTGATCCAGTTGGGCGCGATTCTCGTCCTGCCGATCTACTTCTGGCATCGCATCGCGGCGTTCTTCAAAACCTTCCCGAAGGGCACGCACGGCGACAGGACAGCGTTGAATCACCCTCTGACGCTGACGGCGATCGCGTTTCTCTGCACCGCGGGCCCGTCTTATGTGCTCACGAAGGTGATCGGCAAGAATCTGGAGAATCTCGTCCTGATGGGAACATCGCTCGTCGTCGGAGGCATCGTCATGTGGATCGTGGATGCAATATACGGCGCCCATAAAGGCGGGGCGTCGGAAACAGCGGCCGCCGAAGAGATCGAGGAAATGGGGCTTGGCCGCGCCATCTGGATCGGGCTCTGCCAGGTCCTCTCGGCTTTGTTTCCAGGAACATCCAGATCCATGGCGACCATCGCGGCGGGCCAGATCGCCGGTCTGACACGCACGGCGGCTCTCGAGTTTTCGTTCCTTCTGTCGATTCCCACGATGGCGGCCGCCACCGGCTACGAGTTCCTGAAATTCGTCAGACCCTCGCACGGCGCGCCTTCAACCGTCCCGCACATCGATTCGCACGGATTCGTGATTCTCGCCATCGGCTTCGTTGTGTCGTTTATCGTCGCCTACGCGGTGGTGGCGTGGTTCATGCACTGGGTGCGCAATCGCGGCTTTGTGCCGTTCGCTGTTTATCGGCTAATCGCCGGGGCGGCGGTCCTGATCTGGGCCATGCGCGCCTGAGGGCTGTTATTCGCTGACCCGCTCGTACACCTCGGCCCACGTCGAGACGATGAAGTCCGGCAGTTCGCTCGCGACCGGAAACACCTCATTTTTCATCCAGATCGTCGAGCACCCGGCGCGGCGGCCGCACAGAATGTCAGCCTCGCGGTCGCCGATCATCCACGATTGATCGAGATCGATCGAATGTTCTTTCGACGCGCGTTCGAGCGAACCCGGTTCGGGCTTCCTGCATTCGCATTCGTCCTCCGGCGCATGCGTGCAGATGTAGGAAGCGCTGATCTCCACCCCATGCGTCCTCAGAATGCGCAGGAACTTCGCCTGCACCGCATTCATCTCGTCCACCGTAATCAGACCTCTTCCGACACCCGACTGATTACTGATGACGATCAGCTTCCAGCCCTCGCGCGCCAGCGCTTTCAGCGTATCGACCGCGCCCGGCAGCAGTTCTATGCTGTTCGGATCGCGAAGATAGCCGCGATCCACAATGATCGTGCCGTCGCGGTCGAGAAATAAAGCTCGTTTCAGCATGCCGCCACTGCCTCCGTGAAACGCACATGCCCGAAGCGTCTGCCCGCCTCCAGCAGTTCCTCCCCGCGCACGGCCCACGTCCCGTGATGGCTCACCGCAACGCCCGCCGCGAGGTTGGCGATTTCGGCCGCTTCACAAAGACTGAAGCCCATCCCGAGCGCAATCGCCAGGGCGCTCACCACGGTGTCTCCCGCGCCTGTCACATCAGCGACTTCGTTGACCAGCGCCGGCACATGGCGCGCGCGCGCGCCGGCCTCGAACAGCGACATACCTTCGTGTCCTCGTGTGACGAGCAACGCTGACGGCGCGATTCCCGGCAACAACCGCCCGGCCGCGTGGGCGAGATCCAGCGACGATTCGATCGGCTCGCCCGATGCGCTCGCCGCCTCCCTCAGGTTGGGCGTAATCACCGTCGCGCCGCGATATCGCGCGAATTGCCGCGACTTGGGATCGACCACAACCGGTAGATGGCGCGCCTCGGCCGCGTCGATCAGCGACCGGCAGAACTCGTCCGTCACGACGCCCTTCGCATAATCCGAAATGACGCAGACATCCACGGACTCGAGATACTCGCCGGCCCGATGGCGCAGTTCCGCCATCGCGGCATCTCTCAGCGCCGACCGGTCTTCGTCGTCGAACCGGACAATCTGCTGCCCTGCCGCCGTGATTCGGGTTTTCGTTGTAGTCCGGCGCGTGGCATCCTCCACGAGCGGCCTGGCATCGATTTCGAGCCGGCTCAACTCCTCGCGAAGCCGGACGGATGATTCGTCGACCCCCGTGATTCCCGCAAGCGCAACCGCCGCACCCATGGCGCGAGCGTTCGCCGCGACATTCGCCGCCCCGCCGGGCACGTAACGCCGGCTCGCAACTTCCACCACGGGGACCGGGGCCTCCGGCGAAATCCGCGATGCTGAGCCGGAGATATAGGCGTCCAGCATGCAGTCGCCCGCGACCAGAACTCGCACCGAGGACGCGCGCTCAACGAATCTGGCGATGTTGTCGCTCATTTGCCTTCTGTCATCCGATCGCGGGCTTCGGCCGCGCAGATCCGCTCAATCAATCCTGTCGTGGAACGTCCTTCGTGAATTGGCAGGAATCGGATCTCCCCACCATAGCTCAGGACCACGTCTCGCTCGGGTACGGGCCGCCTTCCGTCCGCGTAGTCCGCCCCCTTGCAATGAATATCTGGCCGCAGCTGTGAAAGGGCCGCGACCGGATCCGATTCATGGAAAATGGTTACGTAGTCGACGGATTCGAGAGCCGCCACCGTCTCCGCGCGGTCCTCCTCGCAGACCACAGGCCGCAACTCGCCCTTGATCGCCCGCACGCTCGCGTCACTGTTGACGCCGACCACCAAAATGTCGCCGAGCGCCTTCGCGTCGCGAAAGCTGCGGATATGACCAATGTGCAGCAGATCGAAACAACCGTTCGTCCAGACGACCTTCCGTCCCTGCTGCGCCCACAAACACCGGAGCTCAACCAGTTCCTCTAACGTCCGGACTTTCGCGGCCACTATCTCCGGTATACCAGAACGCCCGTCGCTGTCGTGCTGCCGAAGCCGGCCAGACGGTCAAGCCAGTCCGATGCGGCCTTCTTGCGAGTGTTGTCCGGGACGTACAGGATGTCGCGAGCCTGCAGCGTGACGTCCGGCGATTTCCGTTTTTTGATGCTCTTCAGGTCAACCTCGATCTCGTGCCGAACGCCCTGTTCGTCATTTCGATAGATATAGACCTTCGAAGGCTGGAAATCACCCAGACCTTTCGCCTGCGCAATGGCGGTCATCACGGTCGTGGTGCCGGAATCCTGCACGGGGAAAATACCGGACTCTTTCACGTTCCCCGTGACCACGACAGTACCGACTGTCGGCACCCGAATCTGCTCCCCGCCGATGAGCTTCACGTTTAACGTCTGATCCGTCCCTTCAATCAGCGGCCGGATCGGCACTCGCTCTACGGACTGAGTCCCGGTATCCCCGTTCGGACGCGTAATCACCAGTTCGCCGCCGGCCTGATCCGCGAATCCACCCGCTTTGGCGATCGCATCCAGCAGATTAACGGCGCCGATCGCCTGAAAGATCGTCGGAGTTTTCACCGCCCCGGTGACGCTGATCGGCCGGCTGTGATACTCGGCGACCGTCACCGTGACGAACGGATCGACCAGAAACTGCTCGCGCTTGATCTCATCCGCAATCAGAGTTTCGACCTCCGCGGGGAACAGGCCTTCCACATGGATCGTCTCCTTCAACAGCGGCAGACGAATCTGTCCATCGTCAAGAACACGAACGGACCGCGTGAATTCCGGCGAATCGTAAACCTGAATATTCAGAAGGTCCTCCTTCCCGATCCGCTGGACAGGGAGATTCGTTCCTTCAATCGCCCCGAGAGGGCGTGAAGGACTCCCGTCCTGTGCAAACGCGAGCGGAGCGATACTGAGAAGCCCACAGAGGAGTATTCTTTTGGACAGCATAAGCGGAGAGTGGGGACGACTGTTCGATTATCTCACGCTTTGAAGTAGACCAACTGGAAGGATTTGGCGTCCCCAGGGGGATTCGAACCCCCGTTACCGCCGTGAAAGGGCGATGTCCTGGGCCTCTAGACGATGGGGACTAGGGGCAGGCGAACTTT
>DASZUZ010000733.1:0-6192 GCA_035547415.1 Bryobacteraceae bacterium
GTGAGCATGGCGGTCGCCGCGTTGCCCGAAGGCCTTCCGGCGGTCGTAACGATCATCCTTGCGGCCGCGGGTCAGCGCATGCTGAAGCGCAATGCGCTCGTTCGAAGGCTCACCGCCATCGAGGCTCTGGGCTGCGTAACCGCCATCTGCTCGGACAAAACCGGCACGCTGACGGAAAATCATATGACTCTTACGAGCGTCTGGACCGCGAACGGCGATCGCCTCCGGCGATTTCTCCTCGCTTGCGGGGCGCTCTGCAATGAGGCCACATACTCCGGGAGCGACGAGGCGTCGGGTGGATCGTGGCTCGGCGATCCGCTGGACGTCGCGCTCGCCGAAGCCGCCGCGGCCGGCGGCATTCGCAAGTCCGCTCTCGATGCCTTGCTGCCATCGGTAATGGAATTTCCGTTCGATTCCGAGCGGCGCGCCATGACAACAGTCCGGCGGCTGGACCGAAACTCCTCCGTCGCGGTGGGCTGGCCGCTGCCGGCTTTTCCGGTGGACGTCGAAGAGAGCGCGATTCTGGAAATCACGAAAGGAGCCCCGGAATCCGTCAGCCCTGCCTGCGATTCGATCCTGACGGGCAGCGGCGTTACCGTTCTGGACGAGACCGCAAGACATGAGATGGCGCTGGCTCTCGAACAGTTCGCCCGATCCGCGCTGCGGGTCGTGGCGATCGCGTTTCGATTCTTTCCACGAGGCGAAGAGATCTCGTTTCCTTCCACGGAAGGTCTCACTCTGGCGGGCCTGGTCGGATTTCTCGATCCGCCGCGCGCGGACTCGGCTCCTGCGCTGGCCGCGTGCCGCCGCGCCGGCATTCGCGTCCTGATGCTCACGGGCGATCACCCCGTCACCGCCCGCGCCATCGCGGAGCAGCTCGGCTTTGCTGAATCGTCCCGGTTGCTGACCGGCGCGGAGCTATCGCGCTTATCGACGCCGGAACTGACCGAAGCCTCGAGGAATGTTTCGATCTACGCGCGCCTCAGTCCCGAGCAGAAGCTCTGGATCGTGAAAGCGCTGCAAAGTGACGGGCAGATCGTCGCCGTCACGGGCGACGGCGTAAACGATGCGCCCTGCCTCAAAACCGCCGATCTTGGAATTGCCATGGGACAGGGCGGCACCGACGTCGCGCGGGAGAGCGCGAGCATTGTCCTGCGGGACAACAGCTTCGCGTCCATCGTGGCGGCCATTCGCGAAGGGCGCGTCATCTTCGCAAATATCCAGAGATTCGTCCGGTATCTCTTCATCAGCAACACCGGCGAGTTGGCCGTCATGATTTTCGGACCGCTGCTCTCCATGCCGATGCCATTGATGCCTCTGCAGATTTTGTGGATCAATCTGATAACGGACGGCCTCCCCGCTCTCGCCCTGGGTCTCGCGCCGCCGGAGCGGGATGTCATGACGCAGCCGCCGCGGCCGCCCTCCCGGGAGATTGTCGATGGCGGCATGACTCGTTCCATCGCCCGCAACGGGCTCCTGCTGGGCGCGGCATCTCTCGCCGCGGGCTATCTTTGCGGACGCGCCAGCCAATCGCACTGGCAGACCGCCATCTTTCTGACGCTCGGACTTTCGCAACTGCTGCTTGCTCTCGCGCTGCACTCAGACACGGCTCCGCTACCGGCAACCATCTGGGCCAACAAATCGATCGTCGGGGCGGTGTTGCTCTGCGCCCTCCTGCAGTTCGCGACAATGCAATGGGAACCCTTGCGCATGACGCTTCATACGACGCTGCTGTCCGGTCCGGAGATTGCAATCTGTATGGCATTCAGCGCGGTCCCGCTGCTGGCGGTCGAGGCCGGCAAATGGAGAGGCGTCAGAAAAGGAGCAGTGACTTGAAATTTCGCAATATTCTTTTTCCCGTGGACTTTTCCGAGGAGTCGCGGCGCATTGCTCCGGCTGTCAGAGCGTTTCAGTCGCACTTTGCCGCGCGGCTCACCCTCTTCTATGTCGTGGACGTGCCCGAGTCCTGGCGCGATGTGGCGGAGCAGTGCGCCGGAGTTCTGAATCTCCCGATCCTGCGGCGCCTCTGCCGGGAACGGCTCCGGCAATTCGCCGCCGAATGTTTCCCTGGCTCGCCCTACGAAATCGCGGAGGGCGAAGGCAGTCCCGGACATGGAATCTGCGAGTACGCCGATCGCAACCGGATCGATCTGATCATGATGGCGGCGCACGGCCACGGCCTGATTCGCTCCACCCTGGGATCGGTCACGACGAAGGTTCTGCATCGCGCCGGATGCCCCGTCATCGCGTTTGGAGCGGAAGCCCGCATCGGCGAGAAGATGCCCGCTCGCATTCTCTACGGACTCGATCCGTTCGAGGAAGCCGATGCGCTCACTCGCGCCGGCAGTCTCGCCCGCGAACTCGGAGCAACCCTGAGCGCCGTGTACGCCATACCGGATTTCGCCGGAACGCCCGAAGAGCAATATGAACGGAAGCGGCTTTCAGGCCCCGCGGAAAAAAAGCTTCAGGAGCGGATTGCAAAGCTTCAGGGCGAAGCCGGCGTATCGGCCTCCGTGGAACTGGCGGGAGGCGAGGTGGAGAACGTGATCGCGGAGACAGCGCGCCGGCAATCGGCGGAGATGATCGTTCTCGGTTGCGGCCACGTTCACGGAATCCTGGGCGGCATACGGTCCCACGTCGCTCCGGTCATCCGCGCCGCGCCGTGCCCCGTCATGGTGTTGTGATCTTAAAAGCGTGTTGTGAACTCACAGGCTCAGCACGGGACACGGCGCATCGCGGACCAGAGTATAGGCGTGAGTGCGCAACCTTCCCGCCAGGGCTGAAGTCCCTCCGCGGCCGATGACCAGCAGATCGGCGCGATCGCGCACGCAGGCATCGCCGACTACTTTAGCCACTGTCCCCGGCCCGCGGGACACCTCGAAATTCGTGCCGGCGCTCTCCTGCATCTTCGCGAGTTCGTCCGGCGGCTCATCCGCCGAATAGGGCGCGTGCACCAGACGCACCGTGCTCCCGGTGGCATTCGCGATCTCTTTGACGAACTGCAGCAGTTTCACCGACTCGGGACCGAGGTCAACCGCGACCACCATCCGGCCCCACTCCGGACGTGCCGTATAGGAAGCCGGCTCCCGTTTCGTGTGGCTCGTCCAGACAGGGCATTCCGCATCGTGCAGGACCTTCGCCGTCACGGATCCGAGAAGCATGCTCCGGAAGCGGCCGTGGCCGTGCGTCGGCATCATGATGAGATCGGCGGTCGTGCTCCGGGCTGTTTCGACGATCGCTCTCGCCGGGTCCCCGGTCTGCAGGAAGGTGTCCGGGCGCGGACCGGGGAACTGCTCGGCGGCAAAGGACGCGAGGGCGCGCTCCGCATCCTCGCGGAGATGCCGGAAGTCCCATTTCGTCCCCTCGAAACCCTTCGGCGAGGCGTACGCGGAGACAGGCACATCGAGCGCATGAACCAGCCGGAGGCTGGCGCCGAACCGCTCGACCGCGGCCCGCACATAAGGGACCGCGTCGTACGCGTCCTGCGAGAAGTCCGTGGGAAACAGGATGGATTGAAACGGCATCTCAGTGCTCTTTGCGTTTCATCAGAGGATTCGTGCGTCAGATCGCGCAGCGCTCAGGACTGACCGCCGGCGGCGTCGCGCATCATCTGCAGAATCACGTCCTCCACTTCCCGAGCGACCGGCTCGATATCCGGCTTTCCGAACGCTTTCATCATTTCTGTCGGACGCATGGTCGCGAGCGTGTAATGCCCTGGTGAGCCGTAGACGGAGATCCGGCAGGGCAAGGCGGTGGAGATCGCGCCGTCCGCCTCCAGCACCTTCTTCGCCTGCTGCGGATTGCAGACCTCATAGACCCGGCACTCCATCGACATCTCCACGCCTTTTTTGTTCAGCGTGTCCCGAAGGTCATGAACCGCGATCACGCCGAACTTGTGGCGCGCCGCCGCATCCTGGAGCTCGCGCTCAATGTCGTCCATGGCCCTGCCCGATCCGATCTGATACAGCATCTCGTTCTTCATATCTCCGGCGTCAGCACGCAAATCTCCGTTGCACGCCAGCCGTCTTCTTCGCGCGCGGGCCTTTGGCTCAGCGACGTTCAGCAGACGTAGAAACGACCAAAACTTCGTGGTTGAGTGCTCGGCGTCTTCGTCCTCCCGGGATGCGGTCTGATCCGTTTCGCGCGCACGGCCCAGTAATGTGTCCGAGCCCGTCCAGGAGTGTCTGGATTTCCTTTTCCGCGAACGATTGGCAGTCAGAGTAGAGCCGGGTTAGCAGTTCAGGGAGAACTCCCTGAAGAATGGGGACAACTTGCTGAAATTCCGAAAACGAATCTCGAAAAGAATGTATCCTGGTCAGGTTTTCTCGTAACCGCGACCTGCGCTCGGTCTCGTCGCTCCAGACACTTGTCCAATACTTGCAGGTCGGGCACGACGAGGCACATCGTGCTGCGTCGTGAGACAGGAATGATGCCCATCCGGATTCAGCGAGGGACAGGGTCTTCGCGGAGTCATCCCGGCGTTTCTCGCCGTTGCATCGTCGACAGGCGACCAAAACGTTCCCCGCTACATGAAGACCTGCGCGGTACCGGTTCATTCCGTCAAGGTGTTCGATCACGGCTTGACCATCGACAAGGAGACAAGAGCAGTAGGGACACTTGTTCCGGAACTGTGACCGGACCATTTGCTCGTACTCCGGGCCGTCGATTCTGACCTGCCATGAGCCCGCGATTCTCCGGCTCAGTTCATGAAGGAACATGCTGACGATCTTGTTGGCAACGTCGGACTTCGCTCGCCTGGTGGCAGTCCGCAACTGAGACGTCGGATCCTTCATTTCTCGCTTCCCAGCAACCACGCGATCTCGACATTCAAGACGGCTGCGAGCGCCCTCAGTTCGTAATCGAGGACATGACGTCGATTTGTTTCGATCTTGGCGATGGCAGCCCTATCGAGTTGGATTCCATGTCGCGCAAGCTTCCCCGAAAGAGCGTCCTGCGTTATCGGTGGCTGGCAAAAACTACGCGCTTCGGCAACACGTCGTCCGACGATATTCTTACCGCGCGGACGTGTGGGCACATGACGAGACTAACGTTTGCAACAAACGAAGAGTGTTCTAAAATAGAACATCGAAGAGGGATCATCGATGCGCGACAGAACGACACCGCTTTCCTGTGAGTCGCGCGCCGACAGTGATTTTACAGTGATGTCCCACGGGGCAAATGGCCGGGATCGGAGATATTGCGTGATGTGCGGCCGGTCGACTGAAAAACACGGCGTCCTCCTTTTGCCGATCCGCGAGTTTCCTCGCGCTCCGGGAACTGAGTGGCGACAACAAGAGCCGAACATCTGCGAGGAGTGCTATGGCGGCGTGACCGCCTGGTACGAGTCTCAAGGTCCGGAGTGGATGCGGGCTGTATTGGCTCACAAGAGCGTCCACATCAGGCTCGGAGAAACGTTGAAGGCATTCAAGGGCGAGCCGGTACCGGCGGCGACTCTCGAGTTCGTGGCGAACCAGGGAGATTGGAGGAAGCGGGTCCGCGAACTCAGGTATCTCGGGTGGGAGGTCAAAACATTTAAGCGTAAGCTGTCGGCGGGCGGGCGCATTTCGTCTTACTATCGGCTCGTTAAGTCCCGTCACTGGCCCGTGGATCCGACCGGCGTCATCCGCCAGTACGAGAGGGAGCGCGCCAAGCAAATTAAATCCTGCGATCACCGCCGCGCGGGTTGAGGTGGGTCGATGAGACCGTCGAGGTTCGACGGCTTCCGCGAGCAGCGTACTGCGTCAGGCGGTCGAACGGTACGCTGATCGGCGACACTGCAGAACAGACGGATCTCATGGGCGATTTCGGTCTCCGGTTTCGCCCGACTGACCTTCCGGCCGTAGCCGACGCACCAGCGCTCACGGTAGCGCGTTAAACTAGCACTGTCCAATGTAATCAGTGGATGCTTTCAACTCGGGTGCTCCGGAGGTCGCGCAGGCACGCAGCACCGGGAAACCGAGATGAAGATCGTCTGAAATGTTAGGTTGCTGATCACGGGCCCTTAGCTCAACGGTTAGAGCAGCGGACTCATAATCCAATACAGGGAAATCCACAGACACCGCCAGAAACGCAACGCGCCTGTTTTCAATGGTTTGGATTAAACGGGCCATTTCCCGTAGTTTCCAGAACTATCGCGGCATGGTTACAAAAATGGTTACATCAGGAAAGCAAGAAAATGTTTCGGAGTGTATT
>DASZUZ010000734.1:0-19319 GCA_035547415.1 Bryobacteraceae bacterium
CTCACCAATCCCGACGGAACATTCCGGATGCAGGGCGTTCCTCCCGGGCAGTATTACATCTACGCGCACACCATTCCGCCCGACCATGGGATCTACGGCCCGTGGAACGCCGATGGCAGCGTGGCGAAGCCCTCATCGCCGACCAACGCGCTCTTCTTCCCCGGGACCACCGACCTGCGGCAGGCGACCCCGATCTCTGTTCAGGCCGGCAAGAGCACGGATAACATCAACATCGGGCTGGAAAGCCGCCCTTCGGTGGAGCTTTACGACGTCCAGATCTTTGGATATCTGAACAACAACACCATCGCGATCGAACCCGCTTTCCTCGACATGCTGGCCGTCAATTCGGTGGGGGGCGGAGTCGCGGTGAATGCGGTCGGAACGGGCCTCGGTTCGAACGGACAGGCCCCCGGTCTCGGCGTTCAGGTGCTGGGCGGTTCGGCGTACGTTTACGGCAAACAGGCGGCCCGGACGGCTGACTACACATATGTCAGCCTGTTTATCGGGTTCAGTCCCGGGGCGGGTCCGGGTCCGCAGCACGTCATCTTTACGACTCCCGATTACATGTACGTGCTGCCCGCCGGTTTCACGATCACGCAGAAGGAGCCCCCGACTGTCGCCGGGGTGTCGCCGAATGGCGACGGCACAGTGAGCCTCACGGGTACAAACTGGTCCCCGGACAGCCTGATTTATTTCGATGGTCTGCCCGCGTCGATTTCGTCGCTCGACGCGAAGAAGGGGACGGCCGTGGTCACTCCCCCGCCCGGCGCGAGCGGTCAGACTTCTGTTGTCACGGTGTACAACACCGACGGCCAGAACTCCCAGATGGTGCAGTCCGCCTCGCCGGTGACCTATTCGTACGACAACGCCGCCGCGCCGTCGATTACCTCGATCAGCCCGTCCTCTTTGCCTGCAGGCGCGGAGGCAATGGTCGACATCACCGGTTCCGGATTCACCTTCGCCCCCGGAATGGTCACCGTCGGCTTCGGTACGACAGACATTCTGGTGCGCCGGGTTTTCGTATTGTCACCGAATCATGTTCAGGTCGATGTCTCGGTTTCCCCGAACGCCGCGCTTTCGAACCCCGACCTCAGCGTCATTTCGGGATTTCAACTCGCTGTGGCAGCGGGCGGTTTCCAGATCACCGCGGCGGTGCCTGGACTGCCTTCTCCGATTCCCGTGCTGACGAACGCGCTGTCCGGGCTGACCGGTTCCTACGCCGGCGCCGTGGTCAGCCTGTACGGTTCGAACCTCTCCTCCCCGAACGCGGCCACGTCGGTAACATTCAACGGGAAGCCGGCCGCCCTGCTGTATACCTCGCCGGGGCAGATCAACCTCCAGATTCCGTCCGGACTTCCGGCGGGTCCGGTCACGCTGAGCCTGAACAATGGCGCCGTGAACGCTTATCCAGTCACGGTTAAAATCGATACGGCGCCCGCGACGATCGGAGCGATTCAGAACGCCTCGGGAGCTTACATTGATTCCAGCCACCCCGCGCACCAGGGCGATCTGCTCATCATCGGGCTGAATAACTTCGCGCCGGACGGATCGGACATCGACCTCAGCCGCGTGCAGGTGAGCGTTGGCGGCGCAATGCATAGTCCGATTTCGGTTGTCTCGGCTGCCTCGGGCGTCTATCAGGTGAGTTTTCTGCTGAACGCCGACGAGCAACCCGGAACATCACAGCCGCTCATCGTTTACCTCGACGGCCGCAGCAGTTATCCGGCGTCGGTTCCCGTCGCGCTGACCGACGGCTCCTTCACGTCGCCGAGCCCGGCAAGCGGGAATTAATCATTCCTCGTGGGATATAATCCCGCTGTCATGTCTGCTCTTTCTCCCCAAGGCCGCGCTCCACAGCGCCGCGGTTTTCTGCGCCGCCTGGCCGGATTGACGGGTTTCGGCGCTGCCGCGGCGGCGGCGCAACGGCCGGCGACGGCCGGCGCGCCGGATGCCACGCTGCTTCCCCGCTATGCGCGCGCCCTCAATTACAAGTCTCTGAAGCAATCGAGCTTTGATCGCACGGGCGGTAACTCCGACCGGTGGCCGATCGCTCCGGGCGCGACACAGGAACTGTTCCGGTCGGACGGGCCAGGCATCATCAGCCATATCTGGTTCACCATCGCGGCGCAAAGCCCGAATCATCTGAAAGAGATTGTGATCCGCGCCTATTGGGACGGCAATTCCAAGCCGAGTGTCGAGGTTCCCGTCGGCGATTTCTTCGGATTGAACCTGGGGCAGTACGTGATCTACCAGTCGGCGTACCTGAACTGCTCTTCCGTGAAGGCGCTGAACTGTTATTTCTCGATGCCGTTCCGCCGCTCCGCGCTGATCACCGCGACGAACGAAGGCAAGCAACCGGTGAACTCGTTCTACTCCAACATCGACTACCAGATGGTTCCTTCCCTGCCGGACGACATTGTTTACTTCCACGCGCAATATCGGCAGAAGACCCCGAACGAGGCAGTGAAATTCGCGTCCGGCGAAAAGGAGCTTAACCCGGACGGCAAGCAGAACTATGTTTTCGCCGAAACCCGCGGCCGGGGACATCTGATGGGCATCACGATGGGCGTGCTGCAGAATCACGATAACTGGTTTGGCGAAGGCGACGACATGATCTTTATCGATGACGAGTCGAAGCCCGCGATCATCGGCACCGGGACCGAAGATTACATCAACGGCGCCTGGGACTTCGGCGGGCGCGACGGCGCTGTTCCCTTTGCTCACCAGTACAACGGGGCGCAATACATCCAGTCGGCGGAGCATGGAGGCGGCAGATATCTGATCTACCGGTGGCACGGCGACAACCCGGTCACTTTCGAGCGATATCTGAAACACACCATTGAACACGGCCACGCGGACGACCGGAGCGATAACTTCTATTCGGTCTGCTACTGGTATCAGTCGCAGCCGTACACGGACTTTCCGCCGCTGCCCCCGGCCGCGGAGCGAGTTCCGGTCCTGAAACAAAGCTGATCCTGAAAGAGACAATGAAGAAACTATTTCTGACGCTGATCCCCGCCGCATTGCTGAGCGCGGCCGATCCCTCCGGCTTTCACCATTTCACCGGCCAGCAACTGAACGAAAAAGAGCAGCAACTCCATGCCAAAATGCAGAACGGCCTCGCGAGCGAGGTGCTCGCCAATTACGGGAATCATCAGATCATGACGATTCACCGCGAAGCGACGGGCCAGGCCGAATTCCACGGGAAGCAGGCTGACGTCATCGTGGTTCGCAAGGGCGAAGGGACGCTTATGGTGGGCGGTAAAGTCATCAACGGAAAGACGACTGCTCCGAACGAGATCCGCGGCGAGGGTATCGAGGGCGGAGAAGCCCATCCCCTGAAGGCCGGCGACGTGGTGCACGTGCCGCCACGCACGCCGCATCAGGTGGTGCTCAAGCCGGGCCAGAAGATCGATTACGTCGCTCTGAAAGTGGACGCGCAGTAGGCATCGTCCGGGGTCAGCCATGCTCGCCGCGGCAGCGCTGTTGATCGCCATGTACCCCGACTGGGTTCCGGCCCGGTGGCCATCGGCTGACCTCAAATCGCTCGATCTGCTCGCCCATACTCCGATCAATTGCCTGTGGCTGGAACGCCCCCAGTGGTCCGCTGCATTTGCCGCGGAAGCGGCGAAGCGGGGCATCGCGACGCTGGGGGTGATCCATCGGGAAGGCGACCCCATTGAAGCGGCTCGCGAACTGGCGAAAAGCGGGTTTACCGGCGGCGTCATCGAGGGCGCATTCGATGACTATTCCCTCCTGATCATCAGCGGAACGCTGGCCAAAGCGAAGATGCCGGTCATCGAATCCGGCAGTCGCAGCCGGCTTCACTTCGATTCCGACCTTCCCCTGCTTTCGACATCTCAGGGAATGTGGCCGGGAATTCACGTTGAAAAGGGCGGTTCGGCGAGCGCCGGCCCGACGGCGAATCCCTGGATCGACACCAACACCGGATTTCTGCGCTTCGCCCGCGCCGCGACGGATGCCACGATCTGGGTTGCGGTGCAGCCACCGCCGAAGACGGTCTATCCGGTTCAGCGATATCTGCAGGCCATCGGGGATGCCGCGATGAACGGCAGCAGATGGGTTATTTCGCTGGACGACGATCTGTGGCGGCGGCTCATGGCGAGGGAACCGAAGGCGCTGAAAGACTGGAGCGCCATTGCCGCCGCGCTCCGGCACTTCGAAGATCACCGGGAATGGCGGTCGGCGAGGCCCGCCGGCGAGGTGGGTCTGATCGAGGATTACGACGAAGCGCGGCTCTCGGGCGGCCTCTTCGATATGCTCGCCGCGAAACACGTGCCGGTATTCGCGATGCCGTCATCGAACCGGAACGCACCGGCTGTCAGCAGAGCGAGGGTTGTGATCAATCCCGACCCGGCGCGGCAAACATCGGCGCCGGAGGGCGCTGCCATTGTCGAAGGACCGGCTTTAACTGCGAAGAGGCCCCCGGCCACCGAGGATGACTTCATATTCGACGCGACGGACACGCGACCGAATACCATCTGGCAGAAGGCCTCGGCGGTCATCGGCCGGCAGAACATGGGAGCGCGGCTGTTTAACGTCTCCAGCATGCTTTCCAATGTCCTGGCTTTGCGAGGGCAGAAGCAGCTTGTTCTGCATCTGGTGAACTACTCGGATTACCCGGCTTCCGGTATCACCGCACGGGTTCTCGGCGTCTATCGCCATGCGCGCCTTTACCGGCCAGGGGAGCCACCGGTGGATCTCGAAACGGAGAAGGTGGAAGACGGCACCGGTGTTTCGATCGACGAGCGCATCGTTACGATCGGGACGGTCGTGTTCGAGTGATTCAGGCCGCTGGCGGGCGGCGCGCCTGATAAACCGCGCCGCCCGCAAGAATCGTGGCCAGTGCGGCGATGGATGGCAACGGGGCCCAGATCACGCCGTAGATAATCATGCAGGCGCCGACCAGGATATATGCGCCCGGAATCAGCGGGAAGAGGAAATTGACGGCGCGCAGACGCTGCCAGTCCGGCCGGCGGCGGAACACGAACACCGATGCGACGGCCATCACGGTGAAGAACGTCAGGCTGAAACCGATGTAGATGATCAGTTGCGGAAAGGGCGTCAGGGTCATCAGGATCGCGCAGATGCCCTGCATCACGATGGCGACCACCGGCGTGTGCCAGCGGGGATGCACCGTTCCGGCGGCTTTGAAGAAGGCGCGATTGTGGGCCATCGCGTAATAGACACGCGGACCGATCGTGACCATGGCATTGACGGTCGACATCAGCGAGACGGCCATCAAAGCGGAGAACACGCCTCCGATATCCCGTCCGAAGAGATTGGCGGAGGCCAGAGATCCGACGGCGACGACATTCTTCATCTGTTCGAGCGGAGTCGCGTAGAAGAACAGAAGATTCAGCCCGAGATAGGCGACCGTGACAATTGCCGTCCCGATTCCGAGTGACGCCGGGAGCGTTCGGTCCGGCTGCTGCAGTTCCTCGCCGACGTACGTCGCGGCATTCCAGCCGCTGTAGCCGACCATCACCCACAGCAGGCTGATGACGAACGCGATCGGCACGGGATTCGGCGACGTGCGAACAGAGGGCGTCCAGAGATGCGACCAGTCACCGTGTCCCACGGTGAAACCGGCCACAATCAATCCGCCGATGACCAGCAGTTTCGTGCCGGTGAGGATGTTCTGCACTCTCGCGACGCGCTTCACGCCGAAGAAGTTGATGATCGTGAAGCAGGCGATCAATGCCGATGCGACGACCTGTGCGCCGCCGACTCGCAGCGAGAAAGCGCCGGACCCGATAACCCATCTCGCGTTTGCCTGTTTGAGGGCGGGGTTGAAGTAGCCCGCATAATCAGAAAAGGCAAGGGCAGCCGCGGCAACGGGAGCGGAGAAACCGGCGAAGAACGAGATCCAGCCGGACATGAAGCCCCACGCCGGACCGAATGCGCGCGTGAGATAAACGTATTCACCGCCGGAACTGGGGAAATTCACGCCTAATTCCGAGTACGTGAGCGCGCCGCACAGGGCGAAGAGCGCTCCGGCGAACCAGACCAGCAGAACGATTCGGGCATCGCCGAGATCTCCGACCATAAATCCGGTTGTGGTGAAGATCCCGGTCCCGATCATGTTCGATACGACCAGCGCCGTCGCGCTGACCAGGCCAAGCTGCCGGAGAAGCGCGCCGGATCGGACTGTGCTGGCCGGTGACATTACCTCTGGCTCGCCTCTCCGGCGGCCACGCTGCGGTTGAACTCATCCGACTGGTGGCGCGGCACGCTTAGTGAACGCCATTGATCGGACTGAAAATGTTTCGCCAGCAACACGATCTGTCCGATGTGATACGGATAATGCGCGAGTTGCCGGTTAATCGCCTGCATCACGGAATGCGCTTCACCCCGAATCGTGACGGTTCGGGTAAGATCGGCGTCGGTCAGGGGTTCGAGCGCGCCCAGGAAGCACGCCCAGCCTTCCTTCCAAAGGGACATCAGAGCTTCGCGGGTTTCCGGGGCAGCTTCGAATTCCATGTCGCGGTTGCGGTTCGGCTTTTCGCCATCGCTGGTTAGAAAGTCGGTCCAGCGCGAGCGCATGTTACCTGAAATATGTTTGACGATAATGGCGATCGAGTTCATCTCACGATCGAGGACGGCCGTCAGTTGCTCGTCCGTGACCTGCGCGATCGCGCCTTCGCCGAGCTTTTTGTAATAGCGCAGAAGCGTGCGGGCGTCATCGAGGTACGACGTGGTGAACTCGAGCGGCATATCAGTTCGTGATGTCCTGCGTGTGGCTCTCTTCGCGCAGAGGCAGGTAGAGCTTTTCCCAGGCTTTGTGCGCCGCGCTGTTCGTATAGGCGTCGAACGCCGCCTTGCTTTCGAATTCCATGGCGAAGCTGGCGCTGTAGTCGGCGGGCTGAACTTTGATCTTTTTCACCCAGATGTTTTTCAGTCCCGGGACATCCGCAGCCATTTTCTTTATGCCATCAATGGCCGCCTGCTGCTGCTGCGGGGTGGAATCCGCTTTCCATTTGACGGTGACAACGTGGAGGATCGTCGGGGGCGCGTTAAAAGTGTTCGCGCCAATCAAAAGACCTGTGGCGACGAGCGCCACGGCCAGAAGGGCCAGTGCAATTTTCTTCATATGGACTATGCTAACCGGGATTCGCGGATGCCACTCCACCGTTCGCAAACGACGATGGAATTGGCGGGATTGCGCGGGTCGTACTTGATGGAGACGGGACCGATGATCGACGCCAGGTCCGGGGGCAGCATTGCTTCGAGAGAGGAAAGGTCCTGCGCGGCCGTGTAGCCGACACCCGCGACCGAGTAGGAGAACACGATTGTGGCGCCTTCCACGTCGATGATCTCGCCGTCCCCGATCTTGCCCGCGGCGTTGACCGCCATCCGGCGCCGGCGCTCCAGTTCATCGGGACCAGGGCGCGAACGAAGGTAACGGCGAATGAGAATGGCAGCGGCAAGCGCAGTGCTCATCGCCGCGACACCAGGCACAATCCACTCTCGCCTCGATAAGGCGTCAACCCACCAACCGGACAATACTTCCAGACTACAACGTGCTACAACTGACTCTTGGATTCCGTCCTCACTCTGGATGTGGGCAGTTCGTCTGCCCGGACTCTTCTTTTCACCTCCGACGGTAAGGAAGTGGACGGCTTCGGATGCCAGGTCAGGTACAGCGCGCGGACGTCCGAGGAAGGCGCGTGGGAAATCGACGCTCCGGAACTGCTCGGCATCGTCGCGCAATCCATTACGGGAATCTGCGAACAGATGCGGGCGAAAGGTGTCCGCCCGGCGGCGGTCGCCGTGGATACGTTCTGGCACAGCATCCTGGGCGTCGATGGCGAGGGCAAACCGTTAACGCCTGTCCTGCACCCCTTCGATACACGCAGCGCGGAAGCGGCGAAACGGCTCGCGCGGCGCATCGACAATCCGGCGCAGCACCGGCGTACGGGCTGCATGCTGCACCCGAGTTACCCGCCGCCGAAGCTGCTCTGGCTCTCTGAAACGCAGCCGGATCTCTTTCGCGCCGTGAAGCGTTGGATGAGCGCCGGCGAATACCTGTTCCAGCAGTTCTTCGGAGATCCGGTCGCTTCCACGTCGATGGTGTCTGCGAGCGGGCTTTGGGACCAGAACCGCAACGCCTGGGACGACGAGATATTCTCCGCGTTGCCCGTGACGCCGGATCAGTTCGCCGATCCGGCGAAGCTCGATCAGCCATGCAAGGGACTACGCGAGCCTTATAGCGCCCAATGGCCGGAGCTGAACGGCGTTCCGTGGTTCCCGGCGCTCGGCGATGGAGCCTGCGACAACGTGGGCAGCGGCTGTACGACGCGCGACCGGTGGGCCCTGATGGTCGGGACGAGTGGCGCGATGCGGGCCACTATCGAAAGCGACCGGATCGAGATCCCGTCCGGCCTGTTCTGCTATCGCATCGACCGGAAGCGGTTCGTGGCGGGAGGCGCGCTTTCGAATGGTGGCGCGGTCTATGCGTGGATGAAACGCACCCTGCAACTTCCGGGCGACGCGGAGATCGAGAAGCAACTCGCCGCCCTCCGTCCCGGAATGCACGGCCTGACGATTCTGCCGCTGTTCGCGGGCGAGCGGTCGCCGGGGTGGCGAGCGGAGGCGCGAGCCGCGATCGTCGGACTCGGGTCCGCTACGACGCCGCTCGAAATCCTGCACGCGGCGATGGAGTCTGTTGCGCTGCGAATCCGGAATCTCTACGAGATCATGGAAGCCTCCTTCGGCCTGCCGCGAGAGGTCGTCGGATCGGGCGGGGCATTACTCAGGTCCGGCGTCTGGGCGCAGATGATGGCGGATACGCTCTGCCATACGGTGGTGTTGTGCCTCGAGCCGGAGGCGACGTCCCGCGGGGCGGCTCTGCTGGCGCTCGAGCGTCTCGGGGCGATTCCGAATCTGGCCGATGTCCAGCCGAAGATGGGCGCGACGATTCCGCCCGATCCATTGAAGAAAGACATTTACGGCGCCGCGCTCGAAAAGCAGCGGCGTCTTTACGGAAAGTTGTTTGAGGAGAACTGAGTGAACGAAGACGTAATGGCCCGCGCGGCGAAGATCAAGCTGTTGCTGATGGATGTGGACGGCGTGCTGACGGACGGCAAGCTGTATTTCATCCCGGGCACGGACAACAATATGGTCGAATTCAAAGCCTTCGATTCGCAGGACGGGATCGCGTTGCAGTGGTGCCAGTGGAAAGGCATCCGGACCGGCGTGATCAGCGGCCGTAACTCCCCGGCGACGGTCGAGCGCGCGCGGCAGATGAAGATGACCTATGTGTATCAGGGGCACATCGAGAAGATTCCGATTATCGAAGAGATTATGGCGGACGCGAACGTGACGCAGGAGGAAATCGCCTACATCGGCGATGACCTGACGGATGTGGTGGTTTTCCATCGCGCGGGTCTTGCGATTGCGGTCGCGAATGCCCGGCCCGAAGTGAAGCAGGAAGCGCACTGGGTCACGCACAATGTGGGCGGCAGCGGCGCGGTGCGGGATGCGGTGGAACTGATTTTCAAAGCGCGCGGATTCTGGGACGAAATCCTGCAGAAATACGAAGTTTCCGCCTGAGGTATGATGGCGTTGCTTTATGCGCGCGCTTCTTCTGTTCCTCTCGCTGGCGGCGTCGATCTGCGCCGCCGCCGATCAGCATCTGCTCTATGTCGCGAGTCCCGGGACTCGTAACTACGTCGAGTATGGCGGCGTCGGCGTCCTGGTCTTCGACATCGATCACGGTTATAAGTTCGTCCGCCGCATTCCGACCTGGAGCGTGCCGCCGGGCAAGGATCCCGAGAACATCAAAGGAATTGCCGCAAGCGCGAAGACGGGACGGATCTATGTCAGTTCGCTGAACCGCACGATCGCGATCGATGCGGTTTCCGGGAAGAAGATCTGGGACAAGACATACGAGGGCGGCTGTGACCGGCTGGCGATTTCGCCCGACGGAAAGACGCTCTATATTCCGCAACTCGAAGGTCCGGCGTGGCATGTGGTGGATGCCGCGAATGGCAACGTGATCGCGACGATCGAGACGAAGTCGGGTTCGCACAATACGATCTACGCCGCGGACGGGTCGCGCGTTTATCTGGCGGGACTCAAGTCGCCGCTGCTTTCCATTGCGGATCCGAAAACGCACACGGTGGTCAGCAAGGTCGGGCCATTCGACAACGTGATTCGCCCTTTCACGGTCAACGGGAGCAATACGCTGGTGTTCGTCAATATCAACGGTCTGCTCGGGTTCGAAGTGGGCGACGTCGCGACGGGCAAGAAGCTGTATCACGTGGAGGTCGAAGGTTACAAGCAGGGACCGGTGAAGCGGCATGGATGCCCGAGCCACGGCATTGCTTTGACTCCCGATGAGAAGGAACTCTGGCTGGCAGACTGCGCCAACAGCGCCATCCATATCTTCGATTCGTCGGTGATGCCGCCGAAGCAGATCAGGAGCATCAAGGCCCGGGATTGCGTGGGCTGGTTGAGCTTCAACATGGATGGGAAGGTCGCGTATTCCTCGACGGGCGAAGTGATCGATGTGGCGTCGAAGAAGATTGTGGCGGCGCTGCAGGATGAGACGGGGCGTCAGGTGCAGAGCGAGAAACTGCTGGATATCACCATTTCGAATGGCAAGGTTGTGGCGGCGGGGAATCAGTTTGGCGTCGGCATGAAGGCGAAGTGAGCGCGTTCGCGTTGTTGCTGATGCTGGCGGCGAATCAGCAGGCGGAGCAGCGTTTTTTCGAAACGAGGGTGGCTCCGATTCTGGCGCGCCGGTGCGTGCCTTGTCATAACAATGAGCTGAAGAACGGGAATGTTTCGTTTCTGGATCGGGAGAGTCTGATCGCGGGCGGAAGCCGCGGGGCGGCGGTCGTGCCGGGTAAGCCTGAGCAGAGCGTAATGATTCAGGCGCTGCGGCATGAGGGGGAACTGCAGATGCCGCCCGGGCCGAAGCTGCCGGCGAAGGAGATCCGGGTGTTAACGGAGTGGGTTCGGCGCGGAGCGGTTTGGGGGCGGTAGGGGCCGATTGAGGCCACATGCCTGGCAGGAAGGCGTGAGGGGTTCAGCAGACAGGGTTCTCGGGCCAGTTGTGGCGGGGGTAGCGGCGGCCCAGTTCGCGTCTTAGCTGGGGGTACAGGCGCTGCCAGAAGCCAGCCAAGTCTGTTGTCGTCTGAACCGGACGCTGATTCGGCGCGAGCAAGTGGACCACCAGTGGTACCTTGCCTCGGGCCACCTTCGGACTCTCGGTCAGACCGAAGAAGTCCTGTAACCGCGATGCGACCCACGGAGCTTTGCCCCGCTCGTAATTGACTTTGGCGTTGCGGCCGCTGGGAAGCCTTAATCGCGAGGGCGCTACCTGTTCCAGCAGGGCGCTGTCCACTTTCTGCTCGAGCAGCGGAATCAGACCTGCGGCGTTCCTTTCCAACTCCGCGAAGCTGCGGAGTCCGTAACAGAGATCCGTCAGGACGGCGTGAATATCGGAGTCGGAGAGTTGCTTCAGGTTCGAGTGCTCCGCCGCGAATTCCACGCGGGCGAGAAAGGCGTCGAGTTCTTCGCGATTGACGAAGCGATCGATGCCGGCCTCGATCGCTTTCGACGCGAGCAGCTTCGCGGCGGCTTCGTCGTCCACCTCGCCGCCACGCGTTTCTTCGATGACTAACTCGTCATAGAGAAGAGCGCTGAAGGATTCCACCCGTTCGGTCTGGCGGGTCCATTCGACGCCGCTCCTGTCGGTGATGCGATCCATCAGCCATTCGGGCTCGATGGCGCAGGCCAGGCGCGAGTCGATGACGACGATAAACTCGCCGGGCGCGTTTGGCATTCGCAGCGAGGTTCCGTTCGAGAGCAGGACTGTGTCTCCGGAGCGGCGACGTCCCACGCGATCCGGAAAGGCCGCGAGAAGAGCCTTTGCGATTGCGGTGTCATCATGCGACCGGCCGCGTTTGACGAACCGGCGGAGCTGGTCGTAAACGGCGCGGCTGCGGGAGTCCGGGTCGTCGTCCAGCGTCTGGATGCGCTGGCCGCTGCTCAGCAGAGCGGCAACCCGGCAGGCGTGGTCGCCCGCTCCGCTTTCTTCGGCATCCAGCAGCAGGCGCGCGATACGAGGATGGACCGGCAGCCGCGCCATCTTCGCCGCCGCGGGGCCACGCGCGTTCAGGCGGTCAAGGAGTGACTCGGCCGCGTTCAGCGCAATGGCGGGCGGCGCCTGGAGCCAGTCGAGCTCAGGCGGGTCGTGAATGCCGGCCGTTTCGAGTTGCAGGCACATCTGCGAGAGTTCGCGACGAGTGATCTCGGGCTCGTCGTGATGCGGCCGGCGATGGAAGTCTTCGGTTGTGTAGAGCCGGATGACTCGTCCGGCCCCGGTGCGCCCGGCGCGGCCGGCGCGCTGCGTGGCGGAGGCTTTGCTGATGCGTTTGACTTCGAGAGCCGGAAGTCCGGTCCACGGCGAATCGCTGGCGATCCGCGCCAGGCCGGAGTCGATGACGGCGCATACGCCTTCAATGGTGATTGAGCTTTCCGCGATGTTCGTGGAAAGGATGACCTTCCGCCGGGTGGATGGTTCGACGGCGCGGTCCTGCTCGGCAGGCGGGAGGTCGCCGTAAAGAGGTGTGAGAAGAAGATTGTGGCGGCTGGCGAGGGACTGGCAGGCTCGGGCGGCGCGGTGGATTTCGGCGGCCCCCGGCAGAAAGACCAGCACATCCCCGGTGGACCCGATGAGCGTCTGGAGGGCGCCGGCGACCTGCTCTTCGAGCGGCGCCGGGGAGTATGGCGTGTGGGTAATCTCGAGGTCGAAAATCCGGCCTTCGGAGCGAACGCCCGGGCAGTTCCCGAGGAACTGTTTTACCGGTTCGGCGTCGAGTGTCGCCGACATGACGACGATGCGGAGATCCGGCCGTTTCGTCTTCTGCAGCCGGCGCAGCAGGGCCAGCGCAAGATCGGTTTCGAGATGGCGCTCGTGGAATTCATCGAGGATCACGGTAGAGACGCCGCGCAGTTCGGGATCCGAGATCATACGGCGCGTGAGCACTCCTTCGGTGAGGAAGCGCAGGCGGGTGCGCGGGCCGGCGACCTCTTCGAAGCGGACCTGATATCCCACGGTCTCGCCCACCCGTTCGCCCATTTCGTCCGCCACGCGCCGCGCCGCCATGCGCGCGGCAATCCGCCGGGGTTCGAGCACCAGCACATCGCCTTCGAAGCCGAGGAGCGCGGGTGGAACACGCGTCGTCTTGCCCGCGCCGGGCGCGGCCTCGATGACGAGATTGGGGCCGTGGCTCAGGCAATCGAGGATTTCGGGCAGGATCGAGTCGATCGGGAGCACTCGCCACCAGAGTAGCGTCCGTGCTACTGTTCGGCTAAAGAGCCATGTCAGTCACACGCCGCGGTTTTCTGGGCGCCACCGCCCTTTCGTCGCTCGCCATCGCCACCGCCCAGAAGAAATCGATTCCGATCGGACTCGAAATGTTCTCGGTACGAAAAGCCCTGCAGCAGGACCTGATGGGGACGGTGCGCCAGGTGGCGGAGATCGGGTACCAGGATATGGAGTTTTACGCGCCGTATTACGACTGGACCACCGACCAGGCGAAGGCTGTCCGCAAACTCCTGGACGATCACGGCGCGAAATGCCTGTCGACGCACAACCACATTTCGAACTACAAGCCGGAGAATATCCAGAAAGCGATCGACCTGAACAAGATTCTGGGTACCCGCTTCGTGGTGATCTCGACGGCCGGCCGTCCGCAGACGCTCGACGACTGGAAGAAGGTTTCGGAAACGATGACGGCGGGCGCGGAGAAACTGCGTCCCGTGGGGCTGCGGGGCGGATACCACAATCACCAGGCGGAGTTTACGCCGATGGAAGGCAAGCGTCCGATCGAGGTCATCGCGGCCAACACGCCCAAAGACTTCATGCTGCAGTTCGACGTGGGGACCTGTCTTGAAATGGGCTCCGATCCGGTGGCCTGGATCAACGCCAATCCCGGACGGATCAACTCGCTGCACCTGAAGGACTGGAACAAGCAGGACGGCTATCGCGTGCTGTTTGGCGAGGGCTCCGCGCCATGGAAGAAGATCTTCGCGGCGGCGGAGAAGACGGGCGGCGTGGAGTTCTACCTCATCGAGCAGGAAGGCAGCCGGTATTCGGAGTTCGAAACAGCGAAGCGGTGCCTGGAGAACTACCGGCGGATGCAGTCGGCGTAGGTTCCCGTGGATCCTCTGTACGTTCAGATCAGCGAAAAGGACAATGTCGGCATCATTGTGAATGCCGAAGGCGTGCGGTCCGGCGCGGAGTTCGCCGGCGGGCTGCGAGCGGTGGAAGCGATTCCGCAATCGCACAAGATTACCCTGCGCGATCTGGAACCCGGCGAACCGGTGCTGCGGTACGGCGCGGTAATCGGATATGCCAATCGGCCGATCCGGCAGGGCTCGTGGGTGCGGGAAGAGCTGCTCGATATGCCGACAGCTCCGGCGCTCGACGAACTTCCGCTGGCGACCGCCGTTCCCGAACCGCTGCCGGCGCTCGAAGGATATACGTTCGAAGGCTATCGTAATCCCGACGGCAGCGTGGGGACGCGCAATATCCTTGGCATTACGACGACCGTGCAGTGCGTGGCTCCGACGGTTGACTTCGCCGTGCAGCGCATTCGCACTGAAGTGCTGCCGCGCTATCCCCATGTGGATGACGTGGTCGCGGTCACACATACTTACGGGTGCGGCGTGGCGATCGACGCGCCGGGCGCGGCCGTTCCCATCCGGACGATTCGCAATATCAGTCTGAATCCGAATATTGGCGGCACGCCGCTGGTGGTGAGCCTCGGGTGCGAGAAGATGCAGCCGGCGAGGCTCTTTTCATCCGATCTTCCGGTGCTCGAGAACGACGGCGTGATCCGGCTGCAGGATCAGCGGGGCTTCGGGGAAACGGTCGCCGCGATCATGCGCGCCGCGGAGACCCGGCTGGCGCTGCTGGACCGGCGACGACGGACGACCTGCCCGGCATCCGAACTGATTGTGGGCCTGCAGTGCGGCGGAAGCGATGCGTTTTCGGGCGTGACGTGCAATCCGGCGGTCGGGTATGCGGCGGATCTGCTGGTGCGGGCGGGCGCGACCGTGATGTTTTCCGAAGTGACCGAAGTGCGCGACGCCGTCCATCTGCTGACGCCGCGAGCGGCGACGCGGGAGGTGGCGCTCGATCTGATCCGCGAAATGCGCTGGTATGACGAATACCTCGCGCAGGGCCGCGCGGATCGGAGCGCGAATACGACGCCGGGGAACAAGCGCGGCGGCCTTGCCAATATCGTGGAAAAGGCGCTCGGCTCGGTGGCGAAGGCCGGAACGTCCGCTTTGCAGGCGGTGGCGACGCATGGCGAGAAGGTGCGCGCAAAAGGTCTCGTCTTCGCGGCGACTCCGGCCAGCGATTTCATCTGCGGGACGTTGCAACTCGCGTCGATGAACCTGCACGTGTTCACGACGGGGGAGGGAAGTCCCTACGGGCTGGCGCTCGTGCCGGTGGTGAAGGTGTCCTCGCGAACCGCGCTCGCGGAGAAATGGCCGGATCTGATCGATCTCGATGCGGGGCGCATCGCATCCGGCGGAGCTTCGATTCAGGATGTGGGCCGGGATCTGTTCCGGTTGATTCTGGACGTGGCCAGCGGGGGACGTGAGACCTGGGCGGAAAAATGGAAGCTGCATAATGCGCTTGCCCCCTTCAATCCGGGTCCCGTGACATAGACGCGCGATTTTACAACTCTTTTACAGCCTGGCTACGACTGCACAAGGCGCCGGCCCCAGAATGACCAGTGTAGGACCTCCACGGGAATTCGAAGGGACTCAGGGGTCTTGAGTACCGTCGAATAGGGGCTCTGGTCGTGCAGGGGCGACCGGGGCCCTGACTACTCCACGTAAAACCGCTTCACGCGCGCGCTGATTCCGCACAAAACGTTATACGAGATGGTTCCGGCCGTGCGGGCGATCTGCTGCGCATCGAGCGAGACGTCGCCTTCCCGGCCCAACAGCGTGACCTCGTCGCCGGCTCTGATTTGCGGCGAATGCGTGACATCGACGGTTGTGAGATCCATGGAAACGGTTCCCACGATCGGCGCGAAACGGCCACCGGCGATTACCTTGCCCTTGTTCGAAAGCCGGTGCGGCACGCCGTCGGCGTAACCCGCGGCGAGCACGGCGATGCGAAGCGGCGATGCGGCGTGAAAAGATCCGCCATAGCCGACGCGCGCTCCCGGCGGGATATCTTTCACCGCAACGACTCGCGTCTTCCATGACAAAGCCGGCCTGACGGTGAAGACCGGCTGCGGCGCGTGTCCGCGCGCCGGTGAAACGTATCCGTAAATCGCGTGGCCGGGACGCACCAGGGACATCCACGCGTCGCGCCGCGGGTACGCAATCGCGTTCGTGCTGGAAAAGTGCATGAGCACGGGCCGGATGCCGAGCGCCGCGAGCTGACAGGCGATGTCGTGAAACGCGCGAATCTGTTCGTCAGTCTGGGGCGATGTGAAATCCGTCGCGGAAGCGAAGTGAGACATCAGCCCCTCAATGCGAACGCCGGGAGCTTTCTCAATTGCGGCCGCAATCTCGGATGCAGCGGCCCGGGTGCCGAGACGGCACATGCCGGTGTCGATCTTGAGATGGACGTCGAGCGGGCGGTCCTCGTCGAAAAGCCGGAGTTCGTCGAGCGAGTGGATGACGGGGGTGAGTCCGAATTCACGAACGGCCTCGCGCTCCCACGACATCACGCCCGCCATGACCAGGACGCGGCAGGGCAGGCCGGCGCGCCGGAGAGTGATGCCCTCTTCCACGGAACTGACAGCCAGCCACTCCGCTCCTTCGCGGTGAAGAATGCGGGCCACCTCCACGGCGCCATGCCCGTAGGCATCCGCCTTGACGACGCCGATCACCTGCGCGGAGGGCGCAACGGCATCTCGTACTGCTCGGTAGTTGGCGGCGATTCGGGAGCGGGAAATCTGAA
This sequence comes from Bryobacteraceae bacterium, assembly GCA_035547415.1. GTDB lineage: Bacteria > Acidobacteriota > Terriglobia > Bryobacterales > Bryobacteraceae > BOG-234. The sequence goes on from DASZUZ010000734.1 coordinate 16,970, forward strand.
CGTAGCAGCGGGCTTGCTCAGTCACGAAATCTCATTTTCGCAGGCCGATCAGGAGCTTCTCATATTGCGTGGTGACGGCGTCCCAGTCATACCGCTCGCGTACACGCTGGACCGCCCGCGCGCGGTATTGTTCCCGTTCGAGTTCGCTCATGGCGATAGCTTCGCGCATCCGCGCGACGAGCCCGGCCGTGTCTTTGTAGGGCAGTCCCGCATCGCCGCAGACTTCGCTGTTTTCAGCGTTTTCCAGATACAGGACGAGGGCGCCGCGGCCCATGGCTTCGATCAACGCGGGATGCGTGCCGCCGACCTCCGTCGCGTGTACGTACGCGAAGCACCAGGAGCCGAGTTCCCGGTATCCGGCACCGTAGATTCCCCCAGGAATGACCACGCGCGGATCTTCGGTGTCCCGGACCTGCGCGATGTATTCGCTGGCGTAAGGCGCGTCGCCGATCAGCGCCAGCCTCATGTCGGTCGGTACCTGCTCGAATGCCTGCCGGACTTCAAGGGGGCGATTCTCCGGCTCCATGCGGCTGACATACAGGAAGTACTTATGGGGTTCGAGGCCGAGTGCCGCGAGTACGCCCTGGGTTTCGACGCGGACAGCATCGGCTCCATAGGGAATAAATACAGAGTCCTTGCCGTAGGTATCCAGGTAATATTGACGGATCGACTGCGCGTCCGTGATGAACCGCGTCGGACAGACGGTCGCCAGATACTCGGATACGCGGTACCAGCTTCTCGCGAACCAGTTCCATTTTTTGCGCAGGCGCTCGATCCCATCCACGTTCAGAGCGACGGGAATGCCCAGCGCGCGCGGCAGCAGGGTGAAGACGGCGTTGGCCCCATTGCAGTAAAGGGCGGCGTCCACGCGATGCGTCAGGAGATGAAGCGTGGAGATAAATGTGTGCGCCAGCGTATCGAGGTACTTGTGCCGGATGGTGGGCAGGTACTGAATCTCCACGCCATGGTATTTCGGCAAATCATAGGGCTGACGGCAATAGACGACGACTTCGTGACCGCGCGCGACGAGGCGTATCGACAACTCCTCCGCGAAGGTTTCAAAGCCGCCGTAATTAGCGGGAATCCCACGCGTACCGAGCAGGGCGATCCGCACGGCAGCTCAGCGCCGGGTGGCCTTTGAACGCGTCGTGGAGGGGGTGAACTTCTTTGGCGCCGGTTTGCTGACCGGCTCGAAATCGAACCAGCTTGCGATGTAGGCATTGTCCACACGCTGGCGCCGCATGATTTCCCGCCGCTTGGCCATGACGCTTCTCCAGTTTTTGAACAGAAATGGAAAGGCTTTGAGCGACGTGTGTTCCCACATCAGACAGCAACTCACGACGATAACGTCGCGAACCGTGATGGAGAAGAAGTTACGACGGTAAAGGTCCCAGGTAATATTTTTCATCCGGAGAAGAAAACGATTCTTCACCGAATGCATGTTGATTTCGGGCGGCAGCGCGCGCCGGTTGCCCGGCAGCGCCTTCCGCACGTGATAACCCCTGGCGTAAGGCGCGTAAAGGCATTTCCAGCCCAGGAGCTGCGCCCTCCAGGCGACATCGGCGTCCTCGCGATAGGCGAAGAAATCGTCGTCGAAAAATTCGCCGTTGATCGAGATATCGTCGATCATTTCACGGCGATAAAGAGCGGCGGCGGCGGTGGCGCCGAAGACGTATTCGTAGTTCCGGAAGTGACCGTTATCGACCTGCAGACTGCCGCGATCGAGATGTCGCAGGTTGGGAGTGAAGTAAATGCCGGTAGAATCGACCAGCGGCTCTTCGGGAAAGTCAAAACCCGCGGTCATCGTCAACAATTTCCCGCAGACGGTGCCAACTTTAGGGTCGAGGTTACCCGCGTTGACCAGCGACTCAATAAAACCCTGCAGGAGCAGAACGTCGGGATTGAGAGTCAGAACCCATTCGGCGGCGGAGAGACCGATGGCCTGATTCTGCGCTCCGGCGAACCCGATGTTTTCCTCGTTATACACGATGCGAACGCCTTCATGATTTTCAAAGCGCTCGAGTATATCGATGGTACCGTCCGTGGAGTTATTATCAATGACGATAATCTCTTTGAACGGATAATCCTGATCCAGAACCGATTCAAGGCACCGCTTGATGAAGCGGCCACTGTTGTATGTGACAATCGTTATCGAAACGAAGTCGTTACGGGACATGTACGCGCGGGCCTGCTCCACTCATGAAATTTCACGCCATTCCTTCAGACAACAGTGATTCCTGAGCCTCGCCGAAAACGGAATATGCGCTTCAGGGCGAGGCGGCAAACAGCGCCGTAAACTACAAAAGTTTTCAGACCGTTGCGCGGTAACCCTCGTGCCGCGCGGAAGGCC
>DASZUZ010000735.1:0-1730 GCA_035547415.1 Bryobacteraceae bacterium
GCACAATCGCTCGCGTATTTCGGGATGTTTCGCGAAGAGCTCCTGTACGACTTCTCGAACAGCCTGCCACCAATCCTCCGGATCCTGTTCGGCATAGCCGGGAGCGGAAGATTTATAGCGATACGAGCGTGATGCGGAAACAAAGAGTGTTCCTTGCGCATCCGCGACAACCGCTTTGGCCGAACTTGTTCCTACATCAATGCCGAGAGTGAGCGGGGCGGGCAAAATGATTCTCCGGAACTCTACTCGACTGCGTCTTCGCAAAGAGCAAAGGCGCGCGCCGGATTCCCGATGAGCACGGTATCGATCTGCTGCTGGCTGAAACCTTCCTTCCGCAGCCTCGGCACGAACTGCTCCATTACGTAGGCAATACCCGTCGCGCCGCCGTGCGCCTTCCAATAGGAGCGGCGGGCGGTATCCCCGCCGAGAAGGATCTGGCCGCCGAGTCCTAGCTCGAACATCTTGGACATTAACTCGATCACAGCGCTTTCAGGAAGATATTTAATCCGGCTCGGGCCGTCATATTCCAGAAAAACTCCGGTTTGCGCCAGATCGCGATGCAGCCGCCAGTCGGGATTGCGGTCCATATGCGAGAGCACGACACGGGATGGCGAAACGCCGTGCCGTGTCAGTAAGCTAAGTTGCTCGTGTGCCATAGTGCCCATTTCCGTGTGGGTGAGAATGGGCGCGCCCGTACGACTGTGGGCGATGGCCGCCGCTTCAAAAGCTTTTTCTGTTGCCGGCGTCAAGCGCTGATAATCGGACGCTGCTTTAATGATGCCCGCGCGCGCCGTGGTCGTCGTTCGAAACGGGCCTTCGTAGCCATAGGCATCCATGCCCACCGTGATCTCCTCAACGAACAAATCCGCGATCTGTTCCGCCGAAAGGCGATTCCTCCAGTGGGAGTCGAGATAATAACGCGGCTTGTGGAACCCGGTGGCTGCGACGATGTGAACCCCCGTCGCGCAGGACACATTTACTAAGCCTTCCGGATCGCGTCCGATTCCGAGAGGCGATGTGTCGATAATTGAGGAGCCGCCATGCGCGCGGAAGTCTGCCGCTTCCGATATCGCGCTAGCTTCCGAATCAAGGCGAAAATCCGGCTCGAGAACCAGGATCAGTCCATCGCGAATGAACAGATGCTCGTGGGCATTTGTGGGACCAAGTGCCGAGGCGTCTATATCGCCGAGAACGGTTCGAACAGTTGCCATATGTCGGGAATGAACCCTCCGCGCCCCACCTGCCTTTATTCGGCACGATCGACACGCGCGCGGCCATGAAGCGTAACGCGATATTGATACCGGTCGCCGCGCGAGATCGCAAAGGCCAGCTCCAGCGGAGAGCCATCTTTCAAAAAACTCAGGCGCGTCATCACGAGAATGGGAGACCAGGGCTCAACGTTCAGCGTGTCGGCTTCTTCGGCTGTTGCCGCGCGGGTCTCAACCGTATCTGTCGCGCGATCCGGTACGAGATGATAACGCCTTTCCAGTAATTCGTAGAGGGATTCAGCGGATTCGGCCTCCCTCGCGATATTCGGCACCAGCCGGCTGGGAATGTAGTTGGTCATCAGCGACAATGGCTCGTCGCCGACCAGCCGGGTCCGCCGCAACATCACCACTTTTTCCGACCCGGAAAGATTCAATGCATGCGCCACCCGCCGCGGCGGAACGATTTCGCTGCAGGTTCTGTTGGCAGTCCGCGGACTATAGCCAAGGGCGCGAAGCTGCTCC
>DASZUZ010000736.1:0-10633 GCA_035547415.1 Bryobacteraceae bacterium
CACGCGCAACATCACGATCGACCTCGGCGTCCGTTACGAGTTCACCAGCCTCCCTTATGGTGAAAAGCAGCAGTCCGTCAACAACCTTGCCAGCGTTCCGGGCCTGATCTCATTCGGAGAGCCGAAGCCGCAGCGGACCAACTGGGCTCCCAGAGTCGGTGTAGCATGGTCGCCGGACAGCAACACGTCGGTTCGAGCCGGATTCGGGATGGCTTACGACGTCCTGTACGACAATCTGGGCATCCTTTCGTCACCCCCGCAGTTTTCGCAGACAGTGGACCTTACCTGCGCCGCGAGCAATCCCTGGCAGTGCGGACCGGGCTTCCTCGCGGGAGGCGGAATCAAGCCGAGCGCCAGCGCCGGTACGCTGTCCGCGGCGGATGCGCGGGCAGGCACCAGCGCTTACGTCCCCGACCAGGTTCTTCCCTATTCGATCAACTGGAACCTGAGCGTTCAGCGGAGCTTCGCGAAGGATTATACGCTTTCCGTGAGCTACGTTGGAACTCGCGGAGTACACCTGCCAACGCAGGTCAGACTGGATCAGGAAGCGATTGTTCAGCCCGGCCACTCACTGCCGACTTACCTTTCAAACCCGGGGCAAGCCGCTCTCGATGCCCTCCCGCTGACGCTGGAAACGTTGCAGGCCCAATTCAAGGCGACGAAGACGCCAAACGCTTCGGGCGGTATCCCCCTCAGCTACTACAATGCCGGCTTCCAGAGTCAGATCACGGCATTTATGCCGTGGAGTAACTCTCATTACAACGGCCTGAGCGCGCAATTGGATCGCCGGTTCGCTGCGGGACTGACCTTCCGGGCCGCTTATACCTGGAGCCATAACATCGATGATGCCACCGCTACAGCATTTACGACCGTCTTTTCGCCCCGTCGCCCGGAGGATTTCGGCAATCTCTCGCTCGACAGGGCGAACTCTATCCTCGATCACCGGCAACGATTCACAATCGCGACTTACTACGATCTTCCGCTCTTCGCCCACAGCCAGAACTATCTGCTGAAGAACGTTGTCGGTAACTGGGTGGCCGCTCCGGTCTACACCTACCAGACCCCCGAGTTCTACGTGGTTCAGAGCAACGTCGATTCCAATCTGAATGGCGATACGGCTTCCGACCGTACTGTTTACAACCCGAACGGCGTGACTGGCACGAGTTCGCTGGTGAAGCCGCTCTACAACAGCGCTGGCGCGACAGTCGCCTACATCGCCAACAACGCGAATGCGCAATACATTCAGGCGGGCGCCGGCGTTCTCCCTAATGTTGGACGCAATACCCTTGCGGGACGTCCGACGAACGACCTCGACCTCACGCTTGCCAAGCGGATTTCGTTCGGCGAGCGCCTGAAATTCGAATTCCAGGCGCAATTTCTGAATTCGCTGAATCATCCTCAATATCTGCCTGGCAGTATTAACGACGTCCAACTCGGAACCTACACGAGCAGCGCCGTTCGGAATATGCTGATCACCGGTCAGAAGAATTTCAACAGGCCGGATCAGGTGCTTTCGAGCAACCCCAGAACCATCCAGTTGACCGCCAAGTTCAGATTCTGAAAATCTGAATCCCGGCAAAAGGGCCGGATCCGTCGCAACCCCGCCGGATCCGGCCCTTTTTCTTTGCTCGTTATACTGAAGCCAGCCTCATGCTGAAGCTACTGCGCTACGGTCTCGCGGCCATTCTTCTGATCGCGTCGGCGACCGTGGTGATCTGGCAGGGCTCGTTTACCTTCGCCTTCAGCCCCGAAGACCCGCAGCAGACCTTCGTCTTCTTCGCCATCTCGCTCTTCATTTTTCTGCTGATGGTGACGCTCGGCTTCATGCTGGTGCGAATCATCGTCAAGCTCTGGATTGAGCGGCGGAGCGACCGTCCGGGATCGCGCATCCGTACCAAGCTCGTTGCGGGCGCGCTCGCCCTCAGCCTCATGCCGGTCTGTTTCATGGTCGTCTTCAATTCCTACGTCATGAACCGGACGCTCGCCCGATGGTTCACCGGTCCCACCGAGCACGTCATGGACGATGTCCGGCGCATTTCCGCGGCGCTCGACCAGCAGACGCGAGGCAAGGCTCTCGCGGAAGCGCAGTTGATCGCATCGTTGCCGGAAGCGGCGGAACAGGTCAGCCGCGCCGGGCGCACAACATCCTGGCTGGCGGACTTCTGCCGACAGCACGGAATCGATGAAGTGACGATTCTGCCCAACGGTTCGATGCAGCCCGCCGCGCGACACGGAAAGTTTCCGAAGGCCGCCGAGGTCCCGGTGGTCACGGCCGCGGCGCCCATCGTTCGGAATGGCGTCACGCTGGGCGCGGTTTTCGTCGACGAGGCCGTTCCGATCAACTTCGCCAATGAGGTCAGCGATATCGGCCGCGATGTCCGATCCTTCCAGCGACTGGCGGAGGAACGCAAGAAGGTTCGGGCCAATCTGACGCTCGTGATGTTTCTGATCGCGATGTTCGTACTGTTCGTGGCGGGCTGGCTCGCGCAGTTCCTGGCCCGCCAGATCAGCGGTCCGATTTCGGCGCTGGTGCGCGCGGCCGAGGAGGTCAGCAAAGGAAATCTGGCGTATCGGGTCGATCTCAAGGCCATTGACGAACTGGCCCAACTGGTGAGCGGGTTCAACCGCATGACCGCGGATCTCGAAGCCAACCGCGCCGAACTGGAAGCGCGACGGCGCTTCACCGAAGCGATTCTCGAAAGCATTCCCACCGGCATCATTTCCGTGGATTCGACGGGCGGCGTGCAGCGCGTCAATAAAGCGCTCGATGAAATGCTGCCCGACGCGCACGCGCGAATCGCTTCCCGGCTCGACGATCTGTTCTCCCGCGAGGACGCCGCGGAAATCCGTTATCTGATGAACCGGGCCCGGCGGACGGGTTTGGCATCCCGGCAGTTCGAGGTCAGGACCCGTGACAGAACGCTGCATCTGGCGGTTACAGTTGCGGCCATCGAACGGGGCAGAAATTCCGGCTTCGCTGTCGTTATCGAGGATACGAGCGATCTGCTCCGCGCGCAGAAGAGCGCTGCGTGGAGCGAAGTCGCGCGGCGCGTGGCGCACGAGATCAGGAATCCTCTGACGCCCATCACGCTTTCGGCCGAACGCATTATCCGTCAGTTGAACCGGGCCGCTTTGCCTTCCAACGTGGACCAGATCCTGCGGGAATGCGCGGGCACGATTCTGGAGGAAACGGCGTCCGTGAAACGGCTGGTCGACGAATTCTCTCAGTTCTCGCGTCTGCCTCCGGTACAACCGATCCTGTGCGATCTGAACGACGTCGTGACGATGGGGATCAGTGTCTTCGAAGGGCGCCTCGAGGGTATCGAGCTGAATGTGGATCTCACGCCGGAACTGCCGCCGGTTTCGATCGACCCGGAACAGTTCAAGCGCGTCGTGGTGAACCTCGTCGACAACGCAGCGGAAGCGATGCAGGACTCGCCGGTGAAGATCCTCAACGTCATAACCCGGCCAGGCATCGCGGAAACCGTCGAGATTCTGATCGAAGACTCCGGTTGCGGAGTGACGCCGGATGAGAAGGAGAAGCTCTTCCTGCCTTATTTCTCGACCAAGGGCAGGGGAACTGGTCTCGGGCTCGCGATCGTCAGCCACATCCTCGCCGAACATGGAGCCAACATCCGGGTGGAGGACAACAAACCCTCCGGCGCGCGGTTCACCGTCGAGGTACCGGTCGCCTCCGCGGATGAAGCCAGGAGAGCAAACACGCCCGCTACACTGAGTGCATGAGCCTCCCGGCAGAGGGTCCGGCGGTTCGCATCTGCTGGACGAGTCTTTTCCGTTATTTCGCCTGAATCATGATGAAGCCGCCACGCATTCTGATCGTTGACGACGAGCCGGGAATTCGCCAGTCGCTGTGCGGCGTGCTTTCGGACGAGGGCTTCGACGCCAGCGCCGTCGAGAGTGGCGAGGAATGCCTGGAATCGCTGGCGGCTTCGATCTACGAACTGCTGCTGCTCGATGTCTGGCTGCCCGGGATCGACGGGCTTGAAACGCTGAGCCGAATTCAGAAAATTCCGGCTGCCGACCGTCCGATTGTAGTGATGATTTCCGGACACGGCACGATCGAAACGGCCGTAAAGGCGACCAAGCTGGGCGCCTACGATTTTCTCGAGAAACCGTTGTCTATCGACCGCGTGCTCATGGTCGTGAAACATGCCATGGATCACCGGCGGCTTCGGATCGAGAACGAGCAACGCCGGGAGTCAGTCGCCGGAGAGCCGCGAATTGTGGGCGACAGCGTCCCCATGAAAGCGCTCCGGCAACAGATGACTCTGATGGCCGGCACCAACGGCCGCGTGCTCATCTATGGCGAGAGCGGAACAGGCAAGGAACTTGTGGCCCATGCGCTTCATGCAATGAGTCCGCGCGCCCCGAAGCCCTTCGTCGAGGTCAATTGCGCGGCCATTCCGGAAGATCTGATTGAGAGCGAGCTGTTCGGCCACATGAAGGGAAGCTTTACGGCGGCTCATGATCGTAAGATCGGGAAGTTTCAGAAGGCGGACGGCGGAACCTTATTCCTGGATGAAGTCGGCGACATGAGCCTGAAAACCCAGGCCAAGGTCCTGCGTTCTCTGGAGGAACAGCGGTTTGAGCCGGTCGGAGCCCACGAATCGATCCGCGTGGACGTGCGCGTGATCGCCGCCACCAACAAGAACCTGGAGGAGGAGATCGACAAAGGCAACTTCCGGGAGGATCTGTTCTATCGCCTGAATGTCATTCCTTTCCATATGCCGCCATTGCGCGAGCGCAAAGAGGACATTCCGGCGCTGGCGGCGTATTTTCTCGAGGAGTTTTCCCGGGAATACGGGCGCAAGCCAAGGGAACTGACACCGCAGGCCTTGCACTTATTGCAGGAACATCACTGGCCCGGGAATGTAAGAGAGTTGCGGAACCTGATGGAGCGCATCGTGATCCTGAACCCACAGACTCGGATCGATGCGCGGCACATTCCGCTTTTGCCGCCGCGAAAGCCGACAGGCGACAAGCTCGCGGAACGCTATGGCAGCCTGCAGGATGTTCGCGAAGCGGCCGAACGGGAGTATATCCAGAAGAAACTGGAGGAAGCGAACGGGAACGTGAGCAGAACGGCGGAATTGCTCGGACTGGAGAGGAGTAATCTGTACCGGAAGATGAGAGCTCTGGGAATCGCGCCGCGCGAATAAGCGGCGTTACGCGCTTTCGTGCAGATTGTGGTGAATGGCGTAAAGCGCAAGCTCCAGACGGTCGGACACGCCGAGCTTGTCGAAAATATTGTGAAGATGGTTCTTCACGGTCTGCTCGCTGATGAACATCCGTTCGGCCATCTCCTTGTTTTTATAACCCTGCGCAACCAGAACCACGATTTCGCGTTCGCGCTGGCTCAGCGCGCCGCTCTGGTCGCGAACTCCGAGCCGGGATGAAGCTCCATTTGCGCCGTTGCTCCTCTTCGCAAGCCGCCGGATGATCTCAGCGGTCGTCAGCCGGTCGAGCCAGAATTCGCCGGCATAAACTTTCCGGATACTCTTCAGAAGCAATTCGGTCGAAGTCTGCTTGGGAACGATGCCGCAGCAGCCGTGCTTCACCGCTTCGACAAAATCCTCTTTCGCATCGCCATCCGTGAGCATGATGACGCGTGTACACTTCTTTCCATCCTGAATACTTGCAAAGATGCGCTGACTGCTGGCGGAACTGGCCGGCCATCCGAGCAGGATGATGTCCGGGCGGGATGCGCGAATCTGCTCGACCGCCGATGCCGCCGAGTCCGCGACGCCGGTAACTCGAAAATCCTGCTGGGAAGCCAGGAGATTCGCCAGGCCGTCCCGGAACAGGCTGCTTTCCTCCGCAATCAGGAGGCTGATACTCGCAGCGCCGCCTCCACCGGAGGAGGGCTCGCGCTCTGTGAATCCTGGCACGGCGTAGCTACTCGCTTTCATAGTCCAGTGTACTTTTATACAGTCTATGGTTCTAGTACTCTAGTGTCAAGTCAGCATCCCGAAATCCTCTTCGATTTTGCAAATTCTTCGGTTGGCATTGCCGGAATCCCGAATCGGATAAAGTTGGATAGACAAAAATGAAGAACGATCTGGCCGAGGTCGAATATCAAAGGTTCTGGAAGGCATTGCAGCAACTTGGCTTGAATGCCTACGAGGCGCGCACCTATCTCGTTCTGCTGGGCCATTCCCGATTCAAAGCGCTGGAACTCGCCCCGCGATCGCATGTCCCGCGCCAGAAGATCTATGAGGTTCTCGACAGTCTTGTCGAAAAGGGCTTCGCCCGCGTGGTTCAGGACCGGACAAAATTGTTCTCCGCCGTTGAGCCGAATCTGGCGATTCCCTCCTATCTGGCTCGAAAACGCCAGTTGCTGGAATATGAACTCGCGGGCCACGCCTTATCGGCCAATAACCTGATGCAGGAGTTGAGCGGGCTGTATTCGGAAGGGAAGACGGGCCGCGGCACGCTGGATTTTCTGAGAATCGTTTCAGAACCTGCCCAAACGGCCGTGGAATATCGCCGCATGCTGGGCGACGTGACTACGGAATATCTCGAGTTCTCCCGTCCACCGTATGCGGTGGATCCTCTGGACGAACTCCTGGTCCGCCAGGCTCGCGCGAGAGGCGTCTCCTGCCGGTTGCTGATCGAGTCCGGCACGCTTGACGAGCCTCACCGCTTGCGACTGAGCGAGTACGCCGCCGCGGGCGTAGAGATCCGGCAGGCATCTTCGCTGCCTTTGAAAATGGCCCTGTTCGATGGCGGGCAGGGGTTGATTGCCCTTCTTGACCCGGTGATCAGTAAACCCACCTGGACGTCCGTTGTCTTCGACCACTCAGGCCTCGGAGAAGCAATGAAGCATCTTTTCGGGGATCGCTGGGAACGCGCCGCGGAGTTTGGCGATCAGGCGACGGCGTAATCCGTCAGCGGCGCTCGTCCACCTTTTCGCGCCGCTTCTGGGTGAGAATGTCGCGAACCGCGTAAATTCGTCGGTCCTGCGATTCGAAATAGGTACGGATCAGAAGTTCGCCGATCAGGCCCGTGCTGAACATCATCAGTCCGGCCAGCAGGAGCAGGGCGCCCGCGATCATCATCGGTCCATGCTCTTTGATGATGTCGAGCCGCCAGAACAGCTTCACGACGGCGCAATAGCCCAGCATCAGCGAACCGGCCGCGGTTCCCATCAGGCCGATCGCGCCGAAAAAGTGCATGGGGCGCGTGAAGTACTTCAGCAGGAATCGGATGGTCAGAATGTCGAAGAGAACACGAAATGTCCGGCTGAGCCCGTAGTGCGACGCTCCCGCAATACGCGGCGTGTTCTGGATGGGGACTTCCGCGACCTTCGCGCCGTAAAAACTGGCCAGTGCCGGGATGAAGCGGTGGAGTTCCCCGTAGAGATGGACGTCTTTCAGGACTTCCGCGCGATAGGCCTTAAAAGTGGTCCCGAAATCGCGGAGGTCAATGCCGGAGGCTTTCGACATCAGCCAGTTGGCGATGCGGGAAGGGATTTTGCGCGTGATCGCGTGATCGATGCGCTCTTTGCGCCAGCCGCTTGCGATGTCGAAACCCTCGTCGATCTTGCGCAGCAGAGCCGGTATGTCTTCCGGCGCATGCTGCAGGTCCCCGTCCATCGCGATGATGATTTCCCCTCGCGACTCGTGAAATCCCGCGGAAAGCGCGGCTGTTTGCCCGAAGTTCCGTCGCAGCCGAATCACCTTGAGGTGCGGATCCGTCTGAACAAGGTTGGCCAGCAGTTCGTAGCTGCGATCCGAGGACGCGTCGTCGACGAAGAGAATCTCGTAAGGCCGCCGAAGCCGGACCAGGACCGCCGTAAGCCGATCGTAGAGCGGAAGAATGGAATGTTCTTCGTTATGGATCGGGACGACGAGGGAAAGCATCGGAACTTTCATTGTATCTGGACGCGCGGGCGTCGGTTTACGGTTCCGGGCTTGTGCGGGAACCGGCAAACGAGGCCGGGAAGCGAGCCTGAAGGCGACAATGATCCCTGGGATGAGTGAAGAAGAAGGCCGGGTACCGTTCCGCGCAACGGCCGCGGCCCTGAGCTATGAGAGTATCCGGCCGTTGCCGGTTTCCGTGCTCCTCGAGAATGTGAGAAGCCTTTATAACGTGGGCGCGTTCTTTCGGACGGCGGACGCCGCCGGAATCGAAAAACTGTATCTGGCCGGAATCACCGGATACCCACCGCAGAACATGATCCGCAAGACGGCCCTGGGCGCCGAAGAAACGGTGCCGTGGGAACACACCTGGGAACCCGAGAGAAGAATACGGGCGTTACGCGATGCAAATTACGAGATTGCCGCGATCGAAACGAGCGTGCATGCAGTCGACCTCTTCGACTGGCGTCCGCGATTTCCCGTCTGCGTAATCTTCGGTCACGAGACCGACGGACTGACGCCCGCGGTCAGCGCCCTCGCTGACACGCACGTCAGGATCCCGATGCTCGGCATGAAACATTCGCTCAATGTGGCCACTGCGGGAGGCGTTGTGTTGTACGAATTGCTGCGGAAGTACCGGTCCCTGAGCGAGTGAAAGATGGATCGGATGTCTGCTCGCCGGCCGCGTCGGGTTTATAACTACCGCGGAGTAGATTTACGCCGCTTCATCGAAAGACGATCTTTGGATCGCGAAATGCCGTCCGCAGGACATGGCACATCATGTCAATCGCCGGATTTTTTTATCGGAAGCCGTCACTGCGGCGACTCTCCTGGGCGCGCAGTCGGAAGACGAGCGGCGCGGCGAAATGATTTATCGCACTCTGGGGCGAACCGGCCAGAAAGTGTCCGCCATCGGACTCGGCGGATCGCACATCGGGCGGATGAAGAATGAACAGGAGGCCATCAGACTGGTCCGCACGGCCATCGATCGCGGACTGACGTTCATGGATAACTCCTGGGACTACAACAATGGCGACGGACAGGGCGAGATCAAAATGGGCAAGGCGCTGCGGGACGGTTACCGCCAGAAGTGCTTCCTCATGACAAAGGTTGACGGAAGAACCCGAGATTCGGCGGCGAAGCAGATCGATGAATCCCTGAAGCGCCTCCAAACGGACCATGTGGATCTTATGCAGTTCCATGAAGTGATTCGTATGGAAGACCCCGATCGCATATTCAATGACGATGGCGCTGTCCATGCCTTCCTCGACGCAAGAAAGGCGGGTAAGATTCGTTACATTGGCTTCACCGGACACAAAGATCCGGCGGTCCACCTGAGGATGCTCGATGTCGCGCAGAAGCACGGCTTTCAGTTCGATACGATCATGTTCCCGAACAACGTGATGGATGCGCAGTTCCGCAGCTTCGGACACGAGGTCCTGCCTGTCGCGCAAAAGCAGAATCTCGGAATTCTTTGCATGAAGCCTCTGGGAAGCGGCATTATTCTTCAAAGCGGCACGGTGAGTCCCGTTGAAGCGCTGCATTTCGTGCTCAGTCAGCCGGTTTCCGTATGCATCAATGGCTGCGAGAACACGCGGGATCTCAATCAGGCGTTTGAAGCGGTAAAGACATTCCGGCCCATGAATCAGCAGCAGATTTCGTCGATTCTGGCGCGCACGAAACAAGCGGCATTGAGCGGCAAATACGAATTATTCAAGACAAGCAACCGATTCGATTCGACGGCGAAGAACCCTCAGTGGCTCGGTTAGCGTCGCGCCTGTACTGATTCCGGGGCGTTCCCCGATAACAGTAGTGATCGACCTCGTGTTATGGTCATCTACGAATGCGTAAGCCGCTCGCGACGTACAGGCTGCAACTGCACTCCGGATTCGGCTTCGATGCCGCCGCGGGGATCGCGGATTACCTGCAATTACTTGGAATTTCGCACGTTTATTCATCGCCATACCTGCAGGCGATGCCCGGCAGCAAGCACGGATACGACGTCGCCGACCACCATCGCGTGAATCTCGAACTTGGCGGCGCGGAAGCGCACGAACGTTTCTCAAAGCGTCTCGGCGCCTGCGGTCTCGGACAGGTTCTCGATATTGTCCCCAACCATATGGCGATCGGCGGCAGATGGAACGTCTGGTGGTGGGACGTTCTCGAAAACGGCCTCGCCAGTCCGTACGCATCGTATTTCGATATCGACTGGCAGTCTCCCGAGGAGCGGCTGCGCAACAGGATTCTCTTGCCGATCCTGGGCGATCACTACGGCCGCGTGCTCAAGCGGCGCGAAATCACAATTGCGCGTGAAGGCGCCGAATTCACCGCTCATTACTACGACCACGTACTTCCGATCGCGCCCGAGTCCATTGCGCCAGTCCTGGCGTCGGCGTCGCAGAAGATTGCGGATGACACCGCGGGGGCGGAGGCGCTTGGTTTCCTGGCCGACTCCCTCATCCGCCTGCCGGTGTTTGAGCATTCCGACCGGGCGACGCTCGTCAGTCGCAATCGTGACAAAGATGTCATCCGGCGATGGCTTGCACGGATCTTCACGGAACGCGCGCCCGTGGTCCAGGCGGTGGATGCGGAACTGTCCACCGTCAATGACAACATCGATCTCCTCGATAGCCTGCTGGACCGCCAGAACTATCGGCTCGCCTACTGGAAAGCGGCTTCGCGCGACCTCGGCTACCGCCGGTTTTTCGATGTAAACACTCTCGTGGGGCTCCGCATGGAAGACGAACAGGTAT
>DASZUZ010000737.1:0-9837 GCA_035547415.1 Bryobacteraceae bacterium
CGACCGGAACGAAGTATCAGCCGGAAGAGCACGACCTGGCTCTCGACGCGGGCGCGATTCTGGAGATGGATCGGGCGCTTGCGGAAATGGGGGAGGCGAAACGGATGGCGCTTCGGGATCTGACGATTGCGCCGCGCGGGCGCTGACGACGGCGGGGCCGAAGCCCCGCCCGCATCGGTAACTAAGGTTATGCGATCAGGTCGTGCAGCACGTTGCCGGCAACATCCGTGAGACGGAAATCGCGTCCGCTGAAACGGTAAGTCAGTCTGGTGTGATCGATTCCCATCAGATAGAGGATCGTCGCATGGATGTCATGCACGTGAACCGGCTTCTCGACAGCGCGGAATCCGAAATCATCCGTCGCGCCGTAGATCGTGCCGCCCTTCACGGCGCCGCCTGCCAGCCACATGGTGAACCCGAACGGATTGTGATCGCGACCGCGTTTCACTCCGCCCCCCATGCCGCCGACTTCCCGCACCGGCGTGCGCCCGAACTCCGAACCGCAGACCACCAGCGTGTCTTTCCAGAGACCGCGCGCCTTGAGATCTTTGATCACTGCCGCGAACGCCTGATCCGAATTCTTCGCATTGATTTTGTGCGCAAAGATATCGGCATGAGCGTCCCACGGATCGCCTTTCGAGTAATAGAGCTGGACCATGCGAACGCCCTTTTCGGCCAGCCGGACCGCGGTCAGGGCGCCGCGGGCGACATCTCCGGGACCGTACATATCGAGCGTCGCCTGCGACTCTTTGCGAATGTCGAATACTTCCGGGGCTTCGGTCTGCATGCGGTAGCCGATTTCCATCGACTTGATGACGGCCTCGATGCCGGCGTCTGTTCCGGCATCCGCCGCACGGATCTTCTCGAGCCTCTGCAGCATGTCCAGTTCGCGCCGCTGCTCGACCAGCGAGAACTTCGGATTGTTGACAAAGTTCAGAATCTTCTTCGGATCGAAGTTCTTCTCAACGACCACTTTCTTCGGCTTTTCCTTGCCGTCCTTATCCTTCGCGGCCGGCATGTCAGGCATGCCGCCGTCCATCCCGTCCGCGCCGGCAGACGCTACCTTATTCGAGATGTACGTGCCCTGGTTGATGGCCGGCAAGAAACCGTTGCTCCACAGCGGAGGACCGACGGTGGTCGGAATGTCCGGGCAGAGCACGACGAAGCCCGGGAGATTCTGGTTCTCAGTTCCAAGCCCGTAGGTGATCCACGCGCCCATGGAGGGCCGGCCCGCCTGATTGGCGCCGGTATTCAGCATGAGGCACGAAGGCTCGTGATTGGGAATTTCCGTGTAAACGGAGCGAACCCAGCAGATATCGTCGACCACTCCGCTGAGGTGGGGCCACAGTTCGCTCACGTCCATGCCGGACTGGCCGTACTTCTTAAACGCAAACGGCGACTTCATCAGTTCGCCTGTTTTCCGCTCCGTGGAAATGGAGCCGCCGGGCATGGGCTTGCCGTCGTATTTCGCGAGGGCCGGCTTGGGATCGAATGCATCGATGGTCGAGAGGCCACCGTTCATGAACAAAAAGATGACGCGTTTGACGCGCTGCGGATAATCAAGCTTCGCAACGCCGGTAATGCCGTCGCTGCCCATGGTCATGCCGGCTTTCGCCATGGACTCGCCGAGCATGCCCGCAAACGCCATCATGCCGAAACCGTTTCCGACACGGCGCAACGCTTCTCTTCTCGTAACCGGATTTCGTGATTTATGCATCGCTTTGGAATTTAGTTAATGAAGATGAATTCGCTTGAACTCAAGAGCACTTTCGCGTAGCGCCCCCACGCGGTGGGTTCATATTGGATATCGGCCTTCGCGGGCGCGGCGCCACGCCGGCCAGCAGGACCTCCACCAATACCGCCGAAACCACCTCCGCCCATGAAACCAGCCATACCGCCCATCATCCCCATTCCCATACCAGCGTTCGGATCAGCGGAAATTGTCCCGCCGGCTTCCTCGCCGCCACTCTGAACCGCAGTCGCAACGATCTCCGGAGCGGGTTTCGCCGTCTCGGTGATCGCTTTGCCTTCGCCCTCACCCGCGGGCGTGGATTCTCCCTCCGCATCGACCGGGCCAGCGCCGCGCTTTCGGCGCGGACCAGCTCCGGCCGGAGCCACTTTCGGTTTGTTCTTCTCTTCCTCGTACTCCTTCATTGGCTCGGCGTGAAGATAATTGAGTCCGATCTCAATCTCTTCCTCACTCGGCGAGCGTCCGTAAGCGATCTGGTAAATCTTCCGGATGCGCGCCCGATTGTTGGGCTCGGCAGCCACGCGCTTCGCCAGCGCCTCGGCTTCGAGCTGGACGAAGTCGCTGTTCATCAGGAAGAGCCGCTGCAGCGGAACGGTCGTGGTAAACCGCTTCTCCGCGCTGATGTTCGGCGCGGGGAAATCGAACAACTGCAGATAGGCATCGAGCTTGTAACGGCTGACTTTTCCGTACACGGTACGTCGCGTGAAATCCGGCGTCAGGTCTTTGGAAGGTCCGCCCAGCGAATCGTCGAGATTGCCCGACACTTCGAGGATCGAATCGCGGATCTCTTCGGCCTCCATGCGCTTCCGATTGGCGCGCCAGTACAGGCGATTTCCGGAGTCCTTCTCCGCGGCGAGTTTGTCGTCCGCGGTGCTGAGCCGATAGACCGAGCTCAGCATGATCTGACGCTGCAGCTTCTTGATCGACATGCCGTTCTTCACGAACGACTGCGCCAGATATTCCAGCAGTTCGGGATCCGTCGGGCGTTCGCCGCCGAAGCCGAAGTTACTCGGCGTGTCCACGATGCCCGTGCCGAAATGCTCCTTCCAGATACGATTCACGATGACCCGCATCGCAATCGGCTGCTTCACGATCAGATTGGCAAGCTGCGCGCGACCGCTGCCCTGGTTGAGCGGCACGGGATCTTTATCCGCGAACACGCTGAGGAAGTGGCGGGGCACCTCTTTGCCGAGGTTCTCCGGATTGCCGCGGATCGCGAGCTGAATGTTCACCGGACGGTCGGAATCCTTGACGCCGTGGATGAACGGGTAATAGGGATCGAGTTTCTTGCGGACCGCGGCGATATCGTCCTGCACGGTCTTGAGCCGCGCCTGCGCCTCCGGCCCGAGTCGCGATTCGAGGCCCCAGCCGCGAAACAGAAGCACGCCCGGATTGCCCATACGTCCGCCCGCCGCCATCATCGCGTTCGGATCCTCAGCATCTTTCAATTCACGCTGGAAAATTTCTATCCAGAAGCTGTTCTGCTCATCCGGCAGCGACTTGAACCGGATGAGGGCGCCGGGATTGAAATCTTTGTTCGAGACGAAGTTACTCGGCTTGTCCGTGCGTTTCTTCGGTCTGGTGCCGTCGAGATCCTTATCCAGGAGAACCTTGTTTTCGGCGTCGATCTCGTTCTTCGCGAGCATGGCGTTCACGACTTCTTCCTGGAACTTTTCCGCCAGCTTTCGGGCTTCCTGCTGAGTTCCGCCGCCTTTTTTGATCATGGCCTGCCACGCGTCTTTGTTGTGGTACTTATCGGTGGGCTTCGCCATGTATCTGACCCAACGCTCGAGGAGTTCATAGTCGAGGCGCCGCTGATCGACGACCTGTTCCATCTCCTTCTTCTGTTTCGAGCCGGTTACCTCCCAGACGCCTTCCAGGTAGTTCGCCGTCTGGAACGCCAGGGAGCGCGAAAGCTCATTGGAGAGATTCTGATTCATCTCCTGGAGAACTTTCTGCTTCATGTCGAGATCGTCTTCGAGCTTCGTAAACTCCGCGACGACTTTTTTGGGCGCCTCCGGATATTCCTGATAAATCGTGTTGTAGAAAACTCCGGCCAGCGCGTAATAGTCAGTCTGCGGAATGGGATCGTATTTATGATCGTGGCAGCGGGCGCAGGCCACCGTCATGCCGAGAAATCCGCGGGTTACGGCGTCCACGCGGTCATGCCGCTCGTCCGCGCGCGTCACCTCGTTTGAACCGTTGTCGTAATACCACGGACCGAGGCCAAGAAATCCCGTCGCCGGGAGCATCTTGTAACGAATCTTCGGATCCATCAGATCGCCGGCGAGTTGCGCCCTGACGAACTGGTCATAAGGAAGATCGTCATTGAAGGCCTGAATGACCCAATCCCGATAAGCCCACGCATTCGGATAGGGCCGGTAACCTTTGGGATTCGGGTTGAGACTGCGGTAATCGTCTTCGCCATAGCGCGCGACGTCAAGCCAGACGCGTCCCCAGCGCTCGCCATAGTGAGGGGACGCCAGGAGGCGATCCACCACCTTCGCGAAGGCATCGGGTGACGTGTCCTTCTCGAAAGCCGCGTATTCTTCGGGAGTAGGCGGAAGGCCGATCAGATCGAGCGTGGCGCGGCGGAGAAGATCGTGCTTCGACGCCGGCCCCACCGGCCTGAGACCTTCCTTCTCCAGCCGGGCGAGGACGAAGCGATCGATATCGCTCTTCGCCCATTTCGGATCTTTGACGGCGGGAACAGCGGGACTGGCCAGCGGTTTGAATGACCAGAACGCCTTACGCTCCGGCGAGATCACATATTTGCCGCTCGTGTTCTCCGAAACGACGACGGAACTTTTGGGCCAGACCGCGCCCGCTTTAACCCATGCCTCGAGCTGAGCGATTTCGTCAGCTTTCAGCTTGCCGCCCTGCGGCATTTTGAGGTTAGCGTCAGTTTGTCTGACAGCGGTAATCAGGAGACTTTTGTCGGGGTCGCCAGGAGTAAGCGCAGATCCCCGTTTGCCCCCTTTCAGCATCCCGTCGCGGCTGTCGAGGCGCAGCCCGCCCAGTGCGGAACCGGAGTGACAACCAAAACAGTTATTGGCAAGGATCGGCCGGATCCTGCTTTCAAAATAGTCGGGCGTGCCGGCGTTGACGGTTTGGGCGTTCAGCGAGGAGGCAACTGCAGAAGCGCAAATGAAGACAATTCCAATGGTGGCGTAATTCAGGCGGAGCATCGTCCCTTCCGGACTAAGTTGTCAGAGATGAGGCAGAAACGGGGGACTCTGGAGGCTGACGGAGCCGTAATTCGTGGAGCCGGCGCGATTAGACCCGGCTCGCGGGGAACTGCAAGAAAGGTACCATAAAGGCAATCCGCCGGTCAATGAAATCAAGAACAGACCACATCCTGACATCGGGTGGGAAGAATGCGCTCGCCGCTCTCATTTACCGGGTCAGCCAGAATGGCTGCATCGTCGATGCAGAGGGCAGAATTCCGGATGACCTGGCCGCGAAGGATCCGCTCTTTGCGAAAGGCTATTCGTCGCGGGAGATGATCGGCGAAAACCTGTTCCGATTCATCCAGGGCGAATCGGTGCGTCAGGTCTACCGGCAATTGATGGAGCGCGTTCTGATCACCGGCAGGACGATTCGATTTCCTTACCGCTGCGACAGCGGGCCTCTCCGGCGCGAAATGGAAATGATTCTTTCACGGGATGGCGCAACCGTGCGTTATGAATCGCTGCTGATTCGGGAGGTCGCCCGGCCGCGGCCCGTCCCCGACGCATCTCCAGGCGCGCACGACCGGGTTTCGATGTGCAGCTTCTGCAAGCAGTACCGTTTTCCCGCGGAACGGGGCCTCTGGAAGAACCTCGATCTGATCTTCACCGAGACTGGCCTGCCCGAACAGTTCGACATCACTCACGGTATCTGCGACTCGTGCTCCGTCATGTGGCGGAAGCAACTGGCGGATTCACTCGCGCACCAGGCCGGCGGCGACGCATAGAGAGGCTTCCCGGTCCCACGCTTCACCGTCCAGAACTTCACGAACCTTTCGGGTAAACACGGCCGGCGTGAAAGGCTTGTGAATGAAGGGGTGGCCGTTCTGAATCGCGCGGCCAACGACTTTCATGTCCGAAGCATATCCCGATATGTAAAGAGTCCTGATTCCTGGCCGAATCGCGGCGCATTTCTCGCGCAGATCATATCCGTTCATGCGTGGCATGACGACATCCGTGATCAGAAGATCGATTTCCGCGCCGGACAACGCGCCGAGAGCATCTTCTCCGCAGGTGGCGGTGATGACGCGGTATCCGTTCAGCGACAGGCTATCCGCCAGCAGCGACAGCAGGAGCGCATCGTCCTCGACGAGCAGAATCGTTTCTGAGCCCGGCCGGTCCGCGTGGCTTCGGTTCGCGTCGGTTTCCGTCCCGGTTTCGGGTGCGTTTCCGTCAAGCGCCGGGAACAGAATCTCGAATTCCGTACCGTTTTCAGGCTCACTGGTGGCCCAGATCGAGCCCCCGCTCTGTTTTACGATTCCATAGACCGTGGACAGCCCGAGCCCTGTGCCCCGTCCGATTTCTTTCGTCGTAAAGAACGGCTCGAAGATTCGCGCGAGCGTTTCCGCATCCATGCCGCAGCCGGTATCTCGCACGGTAAGGGCAACATACCGGCCCGGACTCAGATCCGGGTGGCGGAACTCGGGAACATGTTCCAGAACCGCCGTCGAGATGCTGAGCGCTCCCCCGTCCGGCATGGCGTCCCTCGCGTTGACGGCAAGATTCAGGAACACCTGCTCAACCTGGCCCGGATCCAGACTCACGAGGGGCAGTTCCGGGGCCAGGGAGGTCGTCAACTCGATGTGCTCACCGAGCAAAGGCCGGAGAATCGCCGCGCTGGCCTGAATCATTGTGTTGAGATGGACGGGCGCCGGCTGCAGTACCTGTTGCCGGCTGAAGGTCAGCAGATGCCGGGTCAGGTCCGCCGCGCGACTCGCCGCATCGTTGATCCGATTGAGTTCCGCGGAGCCTGGATGCCCGGGCGGCGTGACCATCCGGGCAAATGAGACGCTGCTGAGGATGACGGTCAGCAGGTTATTGAAGTCATGCGCGATCCCCCCCGCCAGGCTGCCAATCGCTTCCATTTTCTGCGCGTGGCGAAGCTGGTTTTCGAGATGCCGGCGATCCGTGACGTCCCGCGCAATGCACTGGAGACCAACCGGCGTGCCCGATTCACGAATCAACTGCGCATTGACTTCCAGATCGAGGGGTTCCCCGTCCGGCGACGTTACAATGACCTCCCGAATTCCCCGCGCCTCACAGTTCAATGCGGACCGCATCAGTTCGCCGAGACTTCCGCACTGCTGCGCTGACATGACCTCTTCCAGCTTGCGGCCCAGAAGGGCATCGCGGGATTTACCGCAAACCTTCTCCCCCGCTCTGTTCACGGAAGTCAGGCGGCCTTCGAGATCCAGCGTGAAGACAATATCGTTTGCGTTTTCGAACAGATCGCTGTAGCGCCGCTCTGCCCGCGCCCGGTCCGCCAGGCTGACGGTAAAGGCAATGACGCGATCGTCAGCTCCTGCCACTCTCGCGGCTCCGACTAGAGCCGGAACGCGCGAACCGTCGAGGCGAATATAGTCTTTCTCGAAGGGCCTGACGGAATCGGCAAACCGCAGATTGACCAGCTTTCTTTCGAATCGCTCGACATGATCGGGAGCAGTCAGTTGCCGCAGATGCAGTTCGCCGCGGGCGAGCTGATCCGCGCTCGCTCCGACCATCTCCAGAAACGCCGAATTCGCGCTGAGGATGCAGCCATAGAGATCGAATTCGACCACACCGATGAGCCCGGACTCCGCCAGTTGCCGAAAGCGCGCCTCGCTGCGGCTCAGTTCCTGTTCGGCCAGATACTGCTCCGTCTCGTCGCGCCAGTTCAATACCACGGCGGCCACACCGGGATCACCGAGCAGATTCGTCGCCGTGCCATTCACCGATCGCCACGCTCGGTCCTTGCTGAACACGCGGCATTGGAGGCGGACGGAGGCTCCCGGATTTGCCAGAATCTGTGACACGGTTTCGATCGTCCGGTCCCGGTCGTCCGGATGCAGGAATTCCACCATCCGGCGTCCGGCAATCTCGCCGGCGGCGCAGCCGAACAGTCTCTCCGCCGCCGGGCTCGTGTAGCAGACGCCGCCATCGGCGTCCGTGAGAATGGTCGCGTCCGAGGAATGCTCGATGAGAGCGCGAAACCGGGTTTCGTTGAGCGAGACAGCCAGTTCCGCCTTTCTGCGCTCCGTAATATTGGTATGCGAGATGACGGCGCGGACGGACTGCCCTTCTTCGAACCGGGTCACCCGAACCGAAAACCATTCACGCGAGCCGTAAGCAGCGTATTCGAGGTAAAAGAGGTTCCATCTTCGGGCGATCACATCGCGAATTGCCTGCGCCAATTCGCGCGCGGCGCTGTTGCCCTGACTGGCTCCTTCGTCGCAGGCCGCCAGATAATTTGCTCCGGTCCCCAGGTGACTCCCCGGAAAATCGCTGGATCGAAAGAGCGTCGTCCATGCCTGATTGACTGAGATAATGACGCCGTTTTCATCGAGAATCGCGAGATGGTTCGACAGCGCATCCAGGGCGGACCGAAGAAACTGTTTGGATTCCCGAAGCGAAATCATCCGCCGCGACCGCTCCATCGCGTAACGGATCACGCGATCGAGCAGAGGACCCGTCAGCCCGTTCTTGCAGACATAGTCCGTGGCCCCGGCGGCAAGCGCCCCGTTTTCCACCTCCGGTCCGCCATGGCCGGTCATCAGAATCATGGGCACGTCCGGACGCAGCGCGGAAGCTTCCCAGATGAACTCGAATCCGTCCCGTCCGTTCAGACAAAGATCGACAAGGCATACGTCCCAAGTGGCCCGCTGAAGAGCTTCGAGGGCGGCTTCGAACGACTGTTCCCAATCGATTTCGTAATTCCGTTCGGCGACCGCGCCAAGACAGGCGAGCGCAATTTCGTAGTCTTCGGGGTCGTCTTCCAGCAGCAGGACGCGGATCGTCTCGCGGGGCACTTACATCGCTCCCCGGGGAAGCGCCACAATCTGTAACCAGTACTGGCTCAAACCACGCATCACGTCGACCAGTTGCTCGAAGGTAACCGGCTTTGTGATGAATGAGTTCGCGCCCAGATCGTAGCTGGCGAAAATATCCTCCTCCGCCTGGGAGGTCGTCAGAATCACGATCGGGATCTGCCGCAACTGAGGATCTTCTTTAATAGACGCGAGCGCTTCTCTCCCGTCCATTTTGGGCATGTTGAGATCGAGGAGAATCATGCCGGGCCGCGGCGAATCCGCTTCGTTCGACCAGGCTCCGCGATGGTAGAGATAGTTCAGGAGTTCTTCGCCGTCCGACACAGCCACGAAGTGATTGAGGAGATGGTTTTTCTCGATAGCGGCGCGGGCCATGTCACAATCTTCGGCGTCGTCGTCCGCCATCAGGATCGTGATCGGTTTCGGCTTGTTCTGCTCGTTCATCGGAATCTATTCTGTTGGTTTCCTGTCAGGCGAGCGGAAGAGTCACCGTAAACACCGAGCCCAGTCCGGGAGCGCCGTGGGCGCTGATTTCGCCGCCGTGGCGGCGCGCGATCTTCCTGCAGATTGCCAGCCCGATGCCGGTGCCATCGTACTCGTCACGACGGTGCAGGCGCTGAAACAGGAGGAAAATCCGATCGCGATATTTGTCTTCAAACCCGATGCCATTGTCAGATATCCGCACAAAACCGAAGGCCGGATCTTCCGCCCGGCCACCGGAAATTCGCACCAGCGGCGGTTCCGCGGGCTTGCGGTATTTCAGAGAGTTGCCGATGAGATTGAGAAAAAGCTGCCTCATATGGATGGGATCGGCACGGACGGCGGGCAGGGGAGAATCAATCGTAACGGTAGCGCCGAAATCTTCAATCTGGTTTTCGAGGTCCGCGATTGTTTCCCGCGCAACGACTTCCAGATCCACGGATTTCGGCGGATGGGAAGCCTGATCCAGGTTCGACAAACTCAGCAGATCGTTAATCAGGCGTTGCATCCGCACCGCCGCGCCGTCGATTTTCCGGAGCAATACGTCGCTGCCCGGGCTGAAATCGCCCTGATGCTC
>DASZUZ010000738.1:0-2689 GCA_035547415.1 Bryobacteraceae bacterium
AGGTGAGTTCATCCACCGGTTTGAGCGCATCCTTTGCGGGAATCACAATCTGGTCGAGCGGAATCACGTGAACGTCCGCCAGATCCGCGCTCGCGACACCCATGCGGCTCAGCGCATTTTTGAGAATCGTTTCCTGCTGCAGGAGATTGGTCTGCGCAATCAGCAGATCCTGTTTAGCCGCGTAGAGTTGCGATTGGGCCCGCGTCACTTCAATCTCCGCGAGAGTTCCGATCTGAACCTGTTTCTGATTGTTCTCAAGCAACTGTTGCGCCGTCGAAACTTCCTCCTGACGGGCCCGCACTTCCTGGTTGAAGCTCACCAGATCCCAGTAGAGGTTCAGCACGGAGGTAACAGTCGTGATGACCTGCTGCTCGAACTGGAGATCGGTGACCTTCAGATTGTTCTTCTGGACCCGGATGTTGCGCGTGTTGACAGCGGCGCCGAATCCGTATAACAGCGGCTGCGTGATCTGCAGGTCGAGTTGCCCGTTCGTATAAGGATTGAGACTGAACAATGCGCTGTTGACGCTCTGGGACGTGCTGCCATAGGTCAACTGGGAGTTCATGCCCCAGTGAAAGTTCTGCGAATAAGAAGCCTGGAAGGTCTTGATGGATTCCACCAGCGCCGTGGTGCCGGTAATAATCGTGTTGCTTTGCGGAATGCTCGCGTGCTGAAAGTTGGCGAACGCGAGAATGGTGGGATCGAAGGACGGTATATTCGGCCCGAGTTGCGTGAGCACACTGGAACTGACGCCGGTCGAGGCGCCCGAGGGCGCACCGCTCGTATTAATGGAAACGCCCGCCAGGCTGACGCTCACGGGTCCGGGCGAAACTCCCTGCCCCGGATTACGCAACAAACCGCCGCCCTCGGCGCGCCGCAACACCTCGCGGGCCAGCAACGGACCGTATCGCTGCACTTCAATGTCGATGTTGTTCTCAAGCGCCAGAGCGACAACGTCCTGCGCCGAGACATACAGGTTACCCGATCGGATGAGGGCATCGAGCCGTGAAGAGTTCGCGAGATTTACCGGAGGTATCACGCGCTGCCGATAGGGGCGAGTGAGCCATCCCATTCCGCCTTTCGCGGGATCGATCCGGACAGCATTTTGCGCACTGGCGGAACTCAGCGCGAGCGTGAAGGCCAGAAAGACGGCGCCAGCCGCGCGCAGACTCGCGCCGCGATCGTAGGGGAGCTTCATCTAATTAATACCTAACGGGAGAACCCGGCCTTTGGTTCGCAAAGATTTCGCAGCAAGAGCCTGAGCGATATTTATCAATGGTATAGTAGCCTTTCGTGACCTCGCAACCCGGCCACATTCTGGATCTTTTTCGGCAAACTGGCGCATACCTTACAGGGCACTTCCGGCTCACCAGCGGACTTCACAGCCCGAATTATCTGCAGTCGGCGATCGTGCTGCAATACCCTCAACATGCAGAGACGCTCGGAAGGGAGCTCTCGGCCCGGATTTTGCCTCTTTTGGGCGAAAAAAAAGTCGGAGTTGTCGTTTCTCCGGCGTTGGGCGGCCTGATCATCGGCCATGAGGTGGCGCGGGCGCTGGGCGTCCGTTTCATTTTTACGGAGCGCGACTCGGATCGGAAGATGAGTCTGCGGCGCGGCTTTTCCCTTTCGCCGGGTGAAGTTGCGGTCGTCGTCGAAGACGTGATCACCACGGGCGGCAGCACCAAAGAAGTAATCGACATCGTGCGGGCCGCGGGAGCGATCCCGGCGGCCGCCGGGTCCATCATCGATCGAAGCGGCGGCGCAGTCGATCTGGGTATCCCGCGCGCCGCCCTGGAAACGCTGCAGGTTACCTCACACGATCCCGCGTCCTGTCCGATGTGCGCTGCCGGCGAACCGGTCGTCAAGCCGGGCTCGCGGCCTTCCTGAGCGTGAACGGGTCCGACCGGTCTGACCGGTGCGCTGGTCTATGGGTCGCATGAGCCGGCGCATTCGTATTATCCTGGCCTACGACGGGACCGAATTTCATGGATGGCAGATCCAGCCGGGCCTTCCGACCATACAAGGCGTCCTCGAAGAGATCGTCAGCGGGATAGAGGGTAATCCGGTTCACGTCGCGGGGTCGGGCCGGACCGACGCCGGAGTCCACGCGCTGGCCCAGGTCGCCGCGTTCACCATTACGAATCCCATTCCTCCGGATAATCTCCGGCGCGCCGTGAATCGCCTGCTTCCTCCGGCAATCCGCATATTCCGCGCGGAAGAGACTCACCCCGACTTTCACCCGCGCTTTGACGCCGTCGCCAAGACCTACCGCTATACGTTCTTTCGCGAAGAGACGTGCCCGCCGTTTGAATGGCGCTACGTCCACCACCACCCCTACCCACTCAACGAGGCAGCGATGATCGCAGCAGCGAGCCTGTTCGAAGGCGAACACGACTTCACGCCGTTCGCCGCGGCGGACGATCGCGATGCGCAGGGCAAGTCGAAGGTTCGGACCATCTTCCGCTCCGTGCTCGACCGGTCCGGGCCGCGCCTGGTCTATACCGTTCGCGGCAGCGGGTTTCTCAAGCACATGGTCCGGAACCTGGCAGGGACCCTGATCGAGATCGGCAGGGGGAACATCGCCGCGAAGGCATTGCCTTCGAAATCCGGGCCGACGGCGCCAGCCAAAGGACTCACCATGGTTTCAGTGGAATACCCGCATGATACGCTGAATCCGTGAATCGCCTCT
>DASZUZ010000739.1:0-6776 GCA_035547415.1 Bryobacteraceae bacterium
CAGTCGACCTTGTCGTACGGCCGCGCCAAGGAACCGGCGCCGGACCGCAAGCTGCTGGCACTCAAGCCGCTGGTCGAGGAGGTGCATGAGACGCTCGGGCTCGCCGACGCGCCGATCCGCTGGATCAGCGCCATCGAGCCCGACATGAAGGTCGATGCCGATCCCGATCAGTTGTTCCGCATCCTGCTCAACCTTGCCCGCAACGCCGTGCAGGCGCTGGAGGCGCGCGGCCACCAGGATCCCGATCGCGACCAAGTGCGGATCACCGGACGCCGCGAGGGCGCGGTTGCGGTGATCGAGGTCGCCGACACCGGTCCCGGATTCTCCGCCAAGGCGCGCGAGCATCTGTTCGAGGCGTTCCAGGGCTCGACGCGAGCGGGCGGCTCGGGCCTCGGCCTCGCGATTGCGGCCGAACTGGCCCAGGCCCACGGCGGCGACATCCGACTGATCGAGGGCACCATCGGCGCCACCTTCCGCATCGCCATCCCCGACCGGGCAGTCGAGCTCAGCAGCCGCCGCGTCCGGGCCCGGGGATAGCGACCGTCCGGTACCGTGTGGGCGCCTTTTTCCGCTGGTAGTGCGCCGTGGAGCCTGGGAGGTGGATTCCAAGCCGACATCGCACGCCGGCGCGTGGACATTCACTTGCCAATAACGGAACGGCCCTATAGCTATGCCCGACCTCGCCGGGGCACGCCCCGGTCCGGCACGCGCCCGTAGCTCAGCTGGATAGAGCACCAGACTACGAATCTGGGGGTCAGGAGTTCGAATCTCTTCGGGCGCGCCATCTTGATTTCCCCTCCCGGAAAAGTTGTCTAACAGCCTGAATGGCAAGGCCGTTTCAGGGGTTCGAAAACCCGATTCCGGGCAGTAGGCCAGGCGATCCGCAAACGTGAGTCGCAGCACTAGTTTCCGCATTTCGAAACTCCCGGAAATCCAGAGTTTATAAGGGCTTGCGAGGAACCGCATGGCGAGTTCGAACAACTCCTCGAACCGTCCGCCATTTTGGCCGAGCCGTTGCCCTTTTTCCGTCAGCAGAGCCTTTGAACGTTCGAGTTCGGCAATGCGCTTTTCGTAGGTTCCAACCACGCTCGGGAGCGTCGCCTCGACCACACGATCAAGCAGCGCGGTAATCTGGGCATCGATCTTGCGCGCGTCACGCTCGTAGGATGTGGCCATGGCTTTCACCTGCGCCACGCGCTGGTCCCAGGCGTTTTTGAACAACGCGCCCGCCAGCTCAACGCTCCGCGTGGACGGAGTCAGGCGCTTCAAAAATTCGCTGAAGGCTCCTTCGATCTGATCGCGGCGCACCGATTTTCTGCGGCGCGGGCAGCCTTTGCCAACGCACATATAATACGCGTGTTTCGCGCCCGTCTTGCTCGTGGACCAGCAGGCGGTCATCGCGCCTCCGCAATCAGAACAGTTCACGATCCCGCGAAGAGGGAAGTCAGCATGCAGGTCCGCGCGTGCGGGCGCTTTCGCTTTGCCCCGAAGCCGGTCCTGAATCCGCTCGTAAGTTTCCAGACTGATCAGGCCCTCGTGACGTCCCTTGCGCGCCGTGACGCCCCAGTCCGGCTTCTCGACGTAGCCCGCGTAGGTCAGGCGGGTGAGAATATCCGTCACCTTTTGCCAGTGAACCCTTCCATCCGGTGACTTGGGAAAACCGGGCGCGCTCTCCAGAAAGCGCTTCACTTCGCCCTGCGACTGGAAGCGTCCGCTGGCGAAGCCTTCAAGCGCCTCCTGAACGATCGACGCAATCGGCTCCCGCCGGACCAGGATCATCCCCTGGCCGGTCCTGCGTTCATGACGAAAGCCAATCGGAGCCTGGAATGGCCAGTACCCGTTCGCGACACGGCCGTGCATGCGGTCGCGGGTCTGTTCCGCGTTCAACTCGGCCTGGTACTGCGCGACCGTCACCTGCATGCCCTCGACCAGACGGGCGCTCGAACATTTTCCGAACTCCATGTTCGGCGAGCACAGGACGCCTCCCGCCATCTCAAGTTCTTCCTTGAGAGGCCAGTGGGCGCGGTGACCGCGCGAAAACCGGTTCAGGTGATCGATGATGACGAGGCGGCCTTCCCGGAGGTGCCTGCGCAGATACTGGATGAGGGAGCGCATGGCTGGCCGGTTGCTGACCTGTCCCGTCAGCACTTCGTGGAAAACTTCCACGACCTCGTATCCCATTCGCTCGGCATATATCCGGCAGGTCCTTTCCTGCGAGTTCAGGCCGTCGCCGTTCGCTTCCTGCTTACGGCTCGAAACGCGGCAGTAGATGACTGCCTTCAGTGGCTGGGGGGTGCTGGTGTGCGGGTTCATGAATCGCTCTTTCCCGCGGCTCCATCAACGTGAGCAACGGCGTGGTCGTTTTTGTCTTCTGAAATGCCCGTCAAGGCTACCACGCTCGGGGAATCCACTTCCAGCGCATTCGCGTACGCGCTGACCTGCTGGACGGGATGCAGGCTCGAAGCCGAAGTCCACGAAGCTCACCATCACGTTCCAGACTTCCCGCGTGTACGCATCCTTCTCCGCGTCCGTCCAACCCGTCCCATCGAGGAAGTGGCGGAATTCCGCAGGATCGAAGCGCAGCCCCCGGGTTGAATCCGGTAAATGTTTGGGATTGGCTTTCTCGGTCACGCGTTTGTCCTCCTAGCGGGCCTTAAGGTTCTTGTTCCCCGCCCAGGAACAACGCAGGAAGGCATGATAGGATATAATTCCTACACGCGCAATTTTTATTTTATAAGACTCCTGACGCAGTCCCCGAGCCCGGGATGGTTTATTTATCGTTGGGCTCTTATTCAGGATTGCTCTCAAAAGTAAAAGGAATCGTTGAACATGTGGGAAGTGCCTGTGGCGCGGGCACTTCTTTCAGGTCCGGTGCGCCGGGATCAGGACTCAATGAGCGACGGCGGCCACCGCAATAGGTTTGAACGCCCGAATGTGACTCTATTGTTATAGTTTGAATGATTGAGTTTGTTTTGTTTTTTTCGCTGTGTCCTGGCCTGACTTCGTCGGTCGTTCCAGCAAGGCCACCCTCTCTTTGGTGACCACCTCCGTCGCGCTTTGCGCTGTCCGCAAGATGTGTGCGGTCATACCGCACAATCTTGGCAAGGGGGCCCGCTGGCGCGCCCCCGTTGCATCCCCCCGGCTGGTGACGCAGTTCCGGCATTGAGCCGTCACCGCATCATCGGACCGTATCGCCGGTCCATCACTCGCCGGACGTGGAGCCTTCCCGCTCCACCGGCACCGGACCATGGAGGCACGTCCGCCGTTCCATCGCGCTTTAGGGGAGCACTCCGGCTCCCCCTTAACCCCCATGGTCAGCGTCTTGCCGCTGAACCACGCGCAGGGAGATTTCGCTCTCCCGCTGAAAGCATCGTCTTTCAGCCCCATCGACACGAGGGCGTATCGCCGCCCCCGTGACCCCACTCGCCGGGCTTGGAGCCTTCCCGCTCCACCGGCACCGAACCATGGAGGACCGTGATGGCCGGTCCACCGCCATTCAGGGGAGCCTCCGGGCTCCCCTTAAAACCCCATGGGTCGGCCGTTCTGGCGATAATCACCGCATGGTTTGCGGCGATTGTTCTTGCATCTGCGGTGAATAACCGTCATAATCTCCGCAGAAGGTGCGGTGATTATGACTACTTATTACCACGAACGTCCGGAATGGCCCCAGTACGACTGGGACGCCAGGGCCTTGGCCGAAAAGCTGGCCTTCGTCCGGCACCGGCAGGGACGGCTGATTGGCCGGATGGAAAGCCTCGGGTTTCCGCTCCGCAGCGAAGCCATGCTTCAGACCCTCACGCAGGACGTGCTCAAGTCCAGCGAGATCGAGGGTGAAATCCTCGACCAGGATCAGGTGCGCTCTTCGATCGCCCGTCGCCTCGGCATGGATATCGGCGCGCTGACGCCTGCCGACCGCGACGTGGAAGGCGTCGTCGAAATGATGCTCGACGCCACGCAGCGTTTCGACAAACCGCTGACGGCCGAGCGCCTGTTCGGCTGGCACGCGTCGCTTTTTCCGACCGGCTACAGCGGCATACACAAGATCACCGTCGGCGCGTGGCGCACCGACAAGTCAGGACCCATGCGGGGAGTCTCCGGCTTCGTCGGCAAGGAGAAGATCCATTATCAGGCGCCGTCCGCCGACCGCCTCGATCGGGAGATGGACGGATTTCTGACCTGGTACAATGAGGACTCCGGCATCGACCCGGTCCTTAAAGCCGGAATCGCGCATCTATGGTTCGTCACCATCCATCCCTTCGATGACGGCAACGGGCGCATTGCGCGCGCTATCGCGGATATGTCGCTGGCACGGTCGGAAGGAAGTTCGCAGCGCTTCTACAGCATGTCCGCGCAAATCCGCAGGGAGCGCAATACCTACTACGACGCCCTGGAGGCCACGCAAAAGCAGGACAACGGAAACATCACGCCATGGCTCCAATGGTTCCTGGACTGCCTCGATCGCGCATTCGACGGAGCGGAAAGCGCGCTTGCGACCGTTCTGAAGAAGGCGCGGTTTTGGGAGACGCATTCGGCGGCTGATTTCAACGAGCGCCAGCGCGATATGATCAACCGCCTCTTCGACGGATTTTTCGGCAAGCTGAATACGTCGAAATACGCAAAGATTGAGAAGTGCTCGGCGGACACAGCGCTGCGCGACATCACCGATCTCGTTGAGCGCGGCATCCTGGCCAAGGATGCCGGCGGTGGCCGCAGCACAAGCTACTCGCTGGCGGAGGCGGGCAGCGCGTGAGACTCATTAGGAATGCAGGCAGAGTGATTGACCGGCTTCGCGATCTGCGCGCCTCCGTACACATCAAGCGGAACATTGAAGCCCATCAGAATGCTTCGAGCCAGCTGATGATATCGTGCTCACTTGCGATACCGGCTGCCTTCAGCAGCCTCACGATGTCACTTGCGCAGATGATCACGATTGGATGTTCATCCTCTTTGATTTCCTGATACGCCTGGCTGGCCACATAGGATGTCGTCACCAGGACCCCGAACTGCCGGTGACGCAGTCTCGAAATCAGCCGCGAGAGTTCCTTGACCCCAACCGAATTGTCGAGACCATAGCACTTGGCTTCCAGCGCGAAGTCGACAAGAACCGCTGATGCTCCCTCGCCAATCTGATATTTTCCGATAGCATCCCGGCCACCGTCCCTGGTCGGACGGGTCAGGTCAAGCACAGCTATTCCACCCAGCATCAGTTCCGCGATTTTCGCTGCGCAGGCTTCGAACCTGACAGGCTGTTCTGCGAACCTGTCCCGGATTGCCTGAATTATTGCCTCCCCTGTCTTGTCTGACGGCAGCTGTTCCTCGCGGGTACGATGTTCGATCACGCGCGGGGCCTTTAAGGGCGTATAAACGCCTTGCTCCACCCAGCGCCGCCAGGCTGGCGGACACGATGCCGTCAACGGCTCACCCCGCTTCACGTCGGCAATCCACTGCGCTGGTATGGTGCCTGCGTCGAGGATCGTGAATTTTGCCTGATAATTCTGGAACCGCTTTCCCTGCCTTTGCTTCCACACAGCGACGAGATCGTCGTTCGCGGTAAGATTTGCTGCGCCCGGCACCGCGAGGCCAAGAAATTCCACGTCCCGCCATGTCCCGGTGTTGGCGAACACAAGTACAGGAGGAACAAGCAGCCGGCTCTCCTTGCCGCCATGCGACCGTTCGAACATGTCGCGCAGGATGAGATTCCCGAACCGCGGCGTGTCGTGAAGTTCGTGCCCCGGCTGCTTGTTGTCCCCGAAATACGTGAATACGCCTGTTTCTTTGTCCAGGTTGTCCGGCCAGTCGGGATTGCGCAGGTTGGACGTAAGAACAACGAGCCAGGGGTCTTTTTTCTGCTTGCCGACGATATACCGGAAACCGCCCTGGTTACTGACGCCGATCAGGTGAGGCAGCGGATCATCAGAGGCATTTCCGCTGCGACCACCAGTAAACACTTTGTCGACGAGCAGCTCAGCTTCCCGAAGTGTAGACTTCCAGTCCGTACTCATGGCCGCCCCCGGCCCGACCTGACAGCCGTGACAACTGACCGGACAACACCGGGCAGCCCTCGCTTCACTTCGTGTTCCCAGAAACGCAGTACGGTCCAGCCGCTATCTTTCAGGGACGCGTTGACGTTCAGATCGCGGCGCCGGTTCGCGGCCAGCTTACTGGACCAGAACTCACGGTTCGTTTTGGGCCTTGCCCCGTGTGAGGGACACCCGTGCCAGAAGCAGCCGTCCACGAATACAGCAACCCGGGCTCCCGGGAAGACAATGTCAGGTGCCCCGGGAAGATCCCGCCGGTGAAGCCGGAAACGCAGTCCGCTGGCGTGGAGAGCCGATCGCAGAAGAATTTCCGGCTTGGTGTTCGCCCCCCTGATGCGGCTCATATTGAGCCGACGCTGTTCGGGCGTCAGGACATCCATTGACTACCGGCCCCGCGCGCGGCCGGCCTGATTTCGCCCACGGTTGCCGTCAACTCTTGCAATCGACTTTGCCATCGCAGCCCGTTTGCCTGTGTCGGCATCCGGTTCCCATTTTTCCATCTGCTCGAAAAAGTCTTCGTCACCCAGATCAGCGATCATAAGTTCGCGGTCCATCTTAACGCTGACCGGAAGAGGAAACCGGACCACCTGGCCACTTACGATACCCTGACCCGGTCCGAAACCCGGAATCATACGGGCATCTGACTCAGTCAGATTTTCCATGATGGACCGGACGAAGGTCTGGTCGCGCGGGTTCACAAGCCGCAGAATCAAAAACGAATTGCATTGCGATATGATT
>DASZUZ010000740.1:0-1563 GCA_035547415.1 Bryobacteraceae bacterium
AAACCGGGGAATCTTTCGTTTTCGCGAGGGGCAGACTTTCGCCGGTCAGCATCGACTCGTCGACATCGCTGGCTCCGTCCACAACGATTCCGTCTACCGGAATGCGCTCGCCGGGGCGGACGATCAGGGTATCGCCGACGCGAACCTCGGCGACTGGAACATCCTGTTCGATGCCGTCACGGATCACGCGCGCCTGAACCGGCGTGAGGTCCATCAATCGGCGGATAGCCTGCGATGCGCGACCCCGGGCGCGCAGTTCCAGAGTACGGCCGAACAGAATCAGCGCAACGATCACGGCCGCCGCTTCGAAGTAGACGCCACCGTGTCCGGTGAACAGCGCCCAGGTGGAATAGAGAAACGCCGACCCCGTACCGAGCGCGATCAGCGTATTCATGTTCGCCGATCGGTGGCGAAACGAGGTCCAGGCGTCGGAATAGAACGGCAGACCGGCAAAGAACAGGACCGGCAGCGTGAGGAAGAACTGCACCCAGGGAGCGCGCTCGAGCATGCCGAGGATGAAAACGGGCGTCGCGAAGACGGCAGCCGTCATGAGACGGCGGCGGAGGTCACGTGCTTCCTTTCGCTCGGCGATATCCTGGGGCTCTTCGGGAACCTCGAAACCGACGTTCTCAACGGCGGCAACGAGGGTTGCGACGCCGGCGCGGGCTGGGTCGAAACGGACGGAGGCCGTTTTCGTCGCGAAATTGACGTTCGCCTGCTCGACGCCCTGCGTGCTCGCGAGTTGCCGCTCGATGGTGCGAGCGCACGCCGCGCACGACATGCCGCCGATGGGCAACTCAACTTCTTCGACTTTCATCGATCAGACCCGGGACGCGTGGAATCCTATTTGTTCGATCGCTCCGATTAACTGATCGGGGTTTGCCCGGTCGTCATCGAATTCGACCGTTGCCTTGCCCGCCCCGAGGTTTACGTGCGCATACTCGACGCCACTGATGGTGGAGAGCTTCGTTTCAATACTGCGGACGCATCCCTGACACGTCATCCCTTGCACTTGCAGTTCGACTTTGGTCTTCGCCATAGTTTCATGATGCACCTGAAACGAGGCAAGATGCGCTGCTTTACGGGGTCTTCTCCCGTACGGGCGGTTTGTCTTTTCCCGTCGGCAGAGTCGGGTCCGGAGGGACAACGGGCGTGCGAGGTTTGGGCGCGGGAAGTCTTTTCTTCGTCGCACCCGGATCAGCCGGGGATTTGCGCTGCTGCCTGTCTTCGGTCTTCTTCGCCTTCGGTTGGGCCTGAGCCTGCGTACTCTGATCCGGTGTATTCGCCCTATCCGGATTCTGGATGAATAAAAGCCCTACCGCCACCAGGGTTGCAACCGCTAGTCGGTCCATGGCCGTTCCGGGATGCAATTGCGCTTCCCAAAGAAGTGGCAGTTCCGCCAGTGGTGCGGCGCACAGCCGACGTTCAGGCTTTCAGCCAGCGATCGAACCAGCGGAACGCCTCGGCCTGCATATCACGATCGAACTTGTGGGGACCGGGATAAAACCTCATCCGGTAGCGTTCCGGCGCGCCCGCTTTTCGATAGACGTCGCCGAGGATGCG
>DASZUZ010000741.1:0-3467 GCA_035547415.1 Bryobacteraceae bacterium
AGTTCTGATAATTCGGCGCCGCGATCGTGAGGACCCCGACTTCAACCGGCACGCCACCGACCAGCGGAAACCGGGAAGCCGCGACCGGGGTCGCGGCGGGGGCCGCGAATTGCTTCAGGATTCCCAGGTTCGTCTGGCTCAGGCCGGAAATCCCGGCGAGCGTCGCATAACCGTTCTGTGTCGGCGTCAGGATCTGGCCGGGCGTCGAAGCCTGTCCGACCGGATTGTATTCGTAATTTCCGAAATAGAAGAGCTTGTCTTTGACGATCGGACCGCCGATCGTGCCACCGAAGCGGTTGTTGTCATAGCGAGGATTCGAGAGAGTGCCCGAGTTCGCGAACAGCTGATCCTGGGCATTCAATTTCCGGTTCTGCAGATATTCATAAACACTGCCGTGCAGATCGTTCGTTCCGCTCTTGACGATGACATTGAACTGACCGCCGGAGGAATGCCCGAACTCCGCGCTGAACTGATTCTGCAGCAATGTAAATTCCTGCGTCGCATCGTTCGGGATCACGATCAACGCGCCCGTGCTGCTCTTGTTGTTGTTGTCGACGCCTTCAATGGTGAAGTTGTTGTTGCGGGGACGCTGGCCGCCGACCGAGGGACCCCGTCCGATCTGCAAGCCGCCATTGCTGGCCACGCCGGCATTCAGCAACGAAAGGTTGACAACGCCCAAACCGATGCTGGAGATCGGCAGGTCTCGCGATTCGCGGGCGTCAAACGAACTGCCGATGGTTGCCGTCGTGGTATCGATGTTGGCCGGCGCTTCCGTCACGTCGATCGAAGAAGACACCTGCCCGACCTGCAGCGTCAGATTCACCGTGGCGATTTTGCTGACTTCGAGCGTGACGCCCTTGAGCGACGCGGGATTGAAACCGGGCGCGGCCGCGCTCAGGGTGTAACGGCCCGCTGGCAGGTTGCTGAAACGGTACGCGCCATTCGCATCGGAACGCGTGGACGATTTCATGTTCGTGGACTCGTTGACCGCGTCCACCGCGGCGTTCGTCACCGCAGCCCCGCTCATATCCTGAACGGACCCGACCAGATCTCCGCTGATCGCCTGGCCGAACAGCGCCGCCGGCGCTAACGACAGAAAAAGGAGACACCACGTCCTATTCACTAAGGCAGGGTATAGCCGGGCGCCACGACACGGGAATGACTTTGGGGTGAAGACGGCGCCGGACGGGGTAAAAACGCACCCTCGCGGGGCAGTATTCATCCCGCTCAATCGGTAGGGCCAAAGCTCAGGATCGCTTTGGCCCGGGTCTCGAAGGTTTTCGCATCCTCTTTCGAATCCGGATCGTGACGGAGAACGCCGGCGCATGCTCGCATCACCGGCGCAAGCTCCGGGCTGTTCAGACCCAATTTCACCTCGTATATTGCGATTGCCTCTTTATAGAGCGCAGCCGATTCCCGCCACGAGTGTTGCGTCGCGCGAAGCTCCGCGAGTCGGCGCAGTCCGTCCGCCAGCAGCCGGCTTTTGGCCGCGACCTGCCGCTCCGTGGCGACGGCGGCGGGCAGGATCTTCTCCGCATCGCGGGTTCTGCCCTCACGCATGTAAACAGTCGCCAGGTTTACGTTTGCCAGCGCCAGATCCGCTGGCTGGACTACCGGCTGGCGGCTGATCACCGCCACCGCCTGCTGACCGTATTCTTCGGCAATCCCGCGTTTTCCCTGCCCCAGCGCGGCGGCGCTCAGTTCGACAAGCACCGTGCCCACCCGGGGATTCGAAGGTCCAAGCCGCGCCTCCATCACAAAACGGGCGCGGCGCAGAAGGGTTTCGGCGCGTTCGAACTGCCCTTCCTGCAGCAGCACGAGCGCGAGGTCCATCTGGTAAGTGGCGGTCTCCGCGTGATCTTCGCCGAGCGACGACGTTGCCAGCGTTACCGCTTCGCGGAGGTTGGATTCCGCCGCTTTGTACGAGGATGCGGCAAGTTCCACCATGCCGAGCGCATTGCGCGCATAGCCGAGTTCCGCTGGTTCGGGCGTGGCGAGTTTTCCGAACCGGTCAATGGCATCGTTCAGCAGGGCGCGGCCACGTTCCGGTTCTTCGGACTCCGCATAGAGACCGCCGAGACGGCTCAGCGCTTCCGGATACGCCTGCGGGAACTGCTTTGCGATCTCGCGCGCGATGTCCACCGCGCGAAGCATAGCCTTCGCGGCTTCGGCGGGACGATGCTCCCGCCGGTGGAGTTCGCCCAGGTTCATGAGAGTAATCACGGAAGAGACCCGATAGAATGCTCCTGCCTTTTCCCATTCGTCGAGCGCGCGTTGATAATGTTCCACGGCCTGAGCGGCGTGGCCGCTGGCTGCGTCCGTGGTGGCGAGATGATGTTCACAGAAAGCCAGGCGGGAGGCTGTATACGTGTTCAGCAACTCCGGCGCGCAGGCTTTCCGGTACGTCTCAGCCGCCGTTGCAAAATCCGATTTGAGAAATGCTTCGCGTCCCTGTTTCATCAGGCGGTCGAAGTCATCGCCGGCCGCGCACAATCCCGAAGCCAGCAGAAATGCCATGAATGCCCGCATAAGGATTCTCCGTAACTGTCATGCTGGGCGGCGCGGTTTCGCGATGGAATCGGTTTGGGGCGAAGGCGCGGACGCGCGTGGCGAAACGGAGCGTATTAGACTACCTCCATGCGATTGACGATGTTGCTTGTCCCGGTGGCGCTGCTTGTGGCCCAGAGCCGTCCTGTTCCGGTTGAGAATGAGTATGTGCGCGCCTTCATGGCGACGGACGCGCCCGCGGACAAACCGGGGAGGCCGCACGAGCACAAACAGAATCGCGTCATGGTCTATCTCGATTCGGGCGACATCCAGCTGAAGTACGCGGATGGCAAGGTGGAAAACCAGCACTGGAAGCCCGGCGACGTGGCGTGGAGTCCCGCCAGCGGCACGCACACGAGCCAGAACGTCTCGACGCGCCCGATCCGCATCGTTGAGATCGAGATCCGGCAACCGGGCCACGGCGACGAAAATGCTCCTCCGGACAGAACTCATGCCGTGATCGACAATTCCCAGGTTCGTGTTTATCGCGCTTCGCGGGCTCCCGCCGGCAAGCATTTCCTCGCGGTCGACATCGCGGCCGGGGAGTTCACCTGGGATAAGCTGCCCTCGGGTTCCGGTCCGTTCATTATCACGGAACTGAAGTAGCCGCCTCGGCTAAGCTGGTAGGTGTCAGTGACCTCACAGCGCTCATTCCGGCTTTCAATTGCGGTTGCCGCGGCGCTGCTGGCTTCCGGGGCCGGTCGCGCGCAGGTCATTGAATACGAATCGAACGGGCTGAAATATCAGACCGCGACCCGGAAAGGCCTGACCGTGATCGTCACGCACATGGCAAGCCATGTCGCGGGGTTCGGGTTGCTGCAGGTTTCCATTTCGAACGGATCGCAGCTCTATTGGACGGTCAAGCCGGAAGCCTTCTCGTATGTGCGGCCGGATGGAGTCATGAACGGGCTTCCGGCGAA